>JASEER010000026.1 GCA_030019475.1 Thermoanaerobacterales bacterium
GCTGGTTTCCGGCTACTACGGTTTTCACAATGCGGGCGACGAGGCCATCCTCCACGCCCTGACGCGCGCCTTGCGCCGCGCGGTGCCGGGGGTGGAGATCACCGTCCTTTCGGCCGACCCGGAGCACACGGCGCGGACCGACGGGGTGGCGGCGGTGCCCCGCGGAGGAGGCGCAGCGGCGGCGGCGATGCGCCGTACCGACCTGTTTATCAGCGGCGGCGGGGGCCTCTTGCAGGATACGACCAGCCTGAAGAGCCTGGCGTACTATCTCGGCCTGATCGCCCTGGCCCGCGCGCTGCGGAAGAAGGTTTTCTTTTACGCGCAGGGGATCGGTCCCCTGCGCACGGCCGCCGGGCGGGCGCTGGTGCGCCTGGTGGCCGACCGGGCGACATTGATCACGGTCCGCGACCAGGATTCGCGGGAGGAACTGTGCGGCCTCGGTATCCGCCGGCCGCCGGTGATCGTCACCGCCGACCCGGTCCTGGGGCTGGTGCCGGAGCCGGACTGGACGGCCGCCGGGCGGGAGATCCTCGGGGGCCTTGGCCTTGGGGAAGGGCCGGTGGCCGGGATCTCGGTCCGCGCGTGGCCGGGACAGGACGGCTACCTGGAGACGATAGCGGGAGTCTGCGACCAATTGGCGGCCAATGGGTGGCGGGTCGTGTTGCTGCCTTTCCACCACCCGACCGACCTGGAAATGAGCCGCCGGGTGGCGGAACTCTGCCGGGCGCCGGCGGCCGTGGTTGAACAGAGGCTTGAATTCCGTGAACTCCTCGGGGTGACGGCGCACCTCGGCCTGGCGGTGGGGATGCGCCTGCATTTCCTCATTTTTGCTGCGGTCTGCGGGCTGGCGCCGGTGGGGCTGGTCTACGACCCGAAGGTGGGCCGCTTCCTGGACCGCCTCGGGCTGCCCCCGGAAGCGCGCGTGACGCGGCCCGAACCGCAGGCCCTGGCGCGGGCGGTGGACCTGGCCCTGGCGAACCGGGACGCCTGGCAGAACCGGGTACGGGAACGGGTGCCCGCCCTGGCGGCGGAGGCGGAACGTACGGCGGAGTTGGTAAGGGACCTGCTGTAGCGGTCGTCGGCCTTTGGGTTAGAAAAGTTTTCCCGAAAGGAATGGCGGGGCTGGTGTCGAACAACGGGGGAAAGGAAGGGGGATGACGATGTCCCGCAGAATTCTCCTGGCCCTAACCGGGCTGGCGGCCGGCGGGGGGCTTTTCCTCCTGATCTACACCGGGGTTGCGGCCGGAGGGGGCGGCGCTCCCGGGACGCCGTCCGACCCCCTGGTGACGCAGAGCTACGTGCACGAATACGTGGAGAAATACTTCGAGGAGCACGTGCCCGGTGGCGGGCCGGCCCTTGAGTGGAAGATCGTCAGCGTCGCCGCGGGGAAGAACCTCGCGGCCGGCGCGGGGAGCGAACTGATCCTGCGGGCGGGGCGCGCCGGCGTTATCGACCCAACGGGCTCCGGGTTACCCGACCTGACGAGCGGCGGGAACCTGGCCGCGGGGGCGGCGGTGCCGGCCAACCACCTCTGCCTGGTGCCCCGCGCCGACGGCCGGGGGTTCAGGGCGGTGACCGACATCGTGGTCATGTACCGCGGCAGGGCCGAAATCAAGTAGCGAGGGACTGAGAAATGCGCAAGATTCGTAGCTGGCCCCGGCTGGCGGCCATTGTCCTGGCCGTGGCCGTTGCCGGGTCCGGCATATACTGGGCGGCGGCCAACGTCATTCTGCCGTTGTTCTTCCCGGCTTTCGGGGTTTCCGACAACGCCGGCGGCGATGAGGACGGATTCCCGCGGGGGCGGATGAACCTCCTGGTCCTGGGGGTTGACGCGCGGAAGGGCGAGACCGTAACGCGGAGCGACACGATCATGTTCATCAGCGCCGAGCCCCGCCAGCACCGGGTTTCGATCCTCTCCATCCCCCGTGATACGCGGGTGGAGATCCCCGGGCACGGCTGGGATAAGATCAACGCCGCCACGGCGCTGGGGGGGGCGGAGCTGGCGCAGAAGACCGTTTCCGGGTTCCTTGACGTACCCATCGATTACTATGTGCTGACCAACTTCGAGGGCTTCAAGAAGCTCGTGGATATCCTGGGCGGAGTGACCCTTGACGTGGAGCAGGATATGCAACACCGCGAGGGCGACGGCTACGTCATCGACCTGAAGAAGGGCGTGCAGCGGCTGGACGGCGAGAAGGCGCTGCAGTACGTGCGCTACCGCGGGTACGCGATGGGGGACATCACCCGCGCCGAGAAGCAGCAGAAGTTCCTGAAGGCCCTGGCGCAGGAGTTGGTCCAGAGCCGGAACATCACCAAGCTGCCGAAGCTGGTGCCCCAACTGCAGGAGTGCGTGGAGACGAACATGAGCGTCCGGGAGATGGCCCGCTGGGCCGGCGTGGCCCGCAAGATGGATGACGTGCAGATGGTGGCCTCGACCCTGCCGGGGTATCCCCTGAGCATCAACGGGGCGAGCTACTGGTACGTCGACCCGGCACGGGCGCGGCAGGCGGCGGCGCAGCTGATGGACGGGGTGGCCCTGGCGAGCGCCGTCGAGGAGCCGCCCGCGGGCGCCGATGTCCCGCAGCCGAAGTCCGAGCCGCAGCCTCGACAGCCATCCCCGCCGCCGCAGGAGACCCTGCCGCCGTCCCAGCAGGAGCCGGCGCCGGGTGAGCCGGGCAAGAAGCCGGGCCAGGACGGAAACGGCGGCCAGAACGGGCAGGAGCCCGGGGACGTCGAGGTGATCATCACCCCCGAGCCGCCGCAGCAGCCGCCGGAGGGCGGAGGGCAGAACCCTCCCCCGCAGGACCAGGGTGACCTGATCACCCTGCCACCGCTCTAACGCCTTTTAAGTTAGGGGTCAGGCCCCTAACTTAAAATTTGCGGCGCAGCCGCCGTATTCGATGGAGGTATTCTCGTGCGCCAGCCGTGGTACCGGACTGTCACTCTCCTTATCCTTATCATCGCTGTCTGTGCCGCCGGGTACCTGGCCTGGCAACGGCACGTCCTGGAAACCCGCTTCCGCACCGTCGAGGTCGCCCTCATCTACGACGAGGTCGCGAAGACGGCTGCCCTGGGACGGATGTCGATCGACGAGACCCTGGCGCGCTTCAAGGACGCCGGGGTGACCACCGTCCTCTTCAAGGAGCCCTCGGTGGATGATGCACGGCTGGCCGGAATGTTCGAGGTCCGGCAGGGCGCCGAGCTGCTGGCCGACCCCCGGTTTCAGCTCTGGGCGGGCCGTATCGGTCCCCTCGACACCTGCCTGATCGCCCGCGACGAGACCACCATCGGGCGCCTGCGCACCCAATTCAGCTTCAAGATTCCCGCCGCCCGGGCTTTCTACCACGCGGGCGGCCTCTTCGTCCTGGATATCCCGGCCCCGTACAGCCAGGTGAAGGACCTCGGGGTGGGCTTCGACCCCGCCGCCCTGGCGGCCGTGGAGCGCGCCGGGCTGCGGATCGTGCCCCAGGTGCGGACCTGGCCCGGAACCACTCCCGCCGGCCTGGAGAGGTTCGGGCGTTACCTGGCGGAAATCCCCAACCTCTCGGCGGTGGCCTTTAATGATAAGACTATCCCCGGCTTCCCGGTCGGGCTTGGCGACCTGGCGCGGGCACTGGAGGGCCTGGACGTGCCTGTTGTCTCCATCGAGTTCGCCCCCCAGGCCGGGGTCTGGAACCTCGGCGCCCGCCTTTCCAAGAGGGTAGTCCTGGCCCACACCATCTCCGAGGGGGAGATGGAGAAGTACACCATCCCCCGTGCTCTGGACCGTTATACCCTGGCCGCCGCGGAGCGGAACGTCCGGCTCCTGCTGGTGCGCCTCTTCTTCGTCCCCGAGCGCCAGACCGACCTGGTGGGACAGAACCTGGACTTCATCGGCGCTCTGGCCGGGCGGCTGCGGAACGAGGGTCTGGCCCTCGGGCCGGCCTCCTCGTTGCCTCCGTGGCATTATCCGCGCGTCCTGCCGCTGCTGGCCGGGCTGGGTGTCGTCGCCGGCGGCGTGCTGCTCCTGGAGCGGTTCGGCGCCGGGCGGTGGGCCTACATCCTCGGCGCCGCGGCCGGCGCGGCGTGGGCGCCGGCCTTCGCCGCCGGGATCGGCCCGGCGGTAAAGCTGGCCGCCCTGGGGGCGGTTGTGGTCTTTCCCGCCCTGGGCGTTATCGCGCTGGTCCCGGCGCGGGGCCTGGGGCTTGGGCAGAGCCTGGGCCGGCTGGTCCTGATCGTCGGCACGGCGCTCATCGGGTCCTTGTTCGTGGTCGCCCTCCTTGGGGGTACAAAGTATATGTTGAAGCTCGATGCCTTCTCGGGGGTCAAGCTGGCCTACGCCCTGCCCCTGGCGCTGGTGGCCGCCTATTTCGCCTTTCCCCCGGACCGCCGGGGCGAATGGTGGGCCCGCGGCGCGGCTTTCCTGAACCAGCCGGTCAGGGTGGTTTGGGCCCTGGCGGGCGCCGTGCTGGCCGCCGCGGCGGCGATCTACATCCTGCGTACCGGGAACGACGCCCAGGCCCTCATCTCGCCGCTGGAGCTGAAGGTCCGCGCCCTGCTGGACCAGGTGCTCCTGGTGCGGCCGCGGACGAAGGAGTTCGCCCTGGGCTACCCGCTGCTCCTGCTGCTGCTCCGGCGGGGCTACCGGAACGACCGCTACCTGCCCCTGGCGGTGCTGGCCGCCATCGGGCCGGTTTCGGCGGCGAGCACCTTCCTGCACCTGCACACCCCGCTGGCGGTGTCCCTGCTGCGAACCTTCAACGGGCTGTGGCTCGGGGCGCTCATCGGGCTGGGCCTGATCGCGGCATGGATGCTCGGCGAGCGCCTGTGGGCGCGCCTTGAGACGCCCGCCCGCCGGAAAGACTAGAGTCGGAGATCGGGGGGGGGCGAGTGTCCTTTTTAAGTAAAGTGCCTGACCCCTTACTTAAAACTGAGGAGGCCGCCTATGCTGGACATCAACGGTATCAAGAAGATCCTGCCCCACCGCTACCCCTTCCTGCTGGTGGACCGCATCCTGGAGCTGGAGCCCGGGAAGCGGGGCGTGGGGATCAAGAACGTGACGGTGAACGAGCCCTTCTTCCAGGGGCACTATCCGGGCCACCCGGTGATGCCGGGGGTGCTGATCGTCGAGGCCCTGGCCCAGGTCGGGGGCGTGGTGGTGCTGAGCCTGCCGGGGTTCGAGGGGGCCCTGCCGCTCTTCGCCGGGATCGACGGCGCGCGCTTCCGCCGGCAGGTGGTGCCGGGCGACCAACTGCGGCTGGAGGTCGAGTTGGTGCGCCTGCGCGGGACGGTGGGCAAAGGCCGGGGCCGGGCGCTGGTCGACGGCGAGACGGCGGCCGAGGCCGAGTTATTATTTGCCATCACAAAGGGGAGTTAGGCGTCAAGAACCTTATTGCACTCGGGGAATTCGACGTTTTAGGGCATTTTGCAGGGCCTTTCGGTTATTGTCAGAGATCCTAGATTAAGGTAAACTGGGTGCGAACTGCGATGCTTGTCCATTTGGGGAGGGGAAGCTTTGGCAGGTTTTCTGCTGCCACTGGTAGGCGCCTGCACGCTGGGTCTTTTGCTGACCCCATGGGCCGGGCGCCTGGCGCGGCACATCGGCGCCATCGACCGGCCCGACCGGCGGAAGGTCCACACGGAGCCCATGCCCCGCCTGGGCGGGCTGGCGGTCTACGCCGCTTTCACGCTGACGGTGCTCCTTACGCAGCCCCTCAGCCGCGAGCTGCTGGGCCTGCTGCTCGGCGCCAGCCTGATCGTGGCCGTCGGCCTCCTGGACGACGCCCGCGGCCTGCCCCCGCGGGTCAAGCTGGCCGGGCAGGTGCTGGCGGCGCTGGCAGTGATCCCCTTCGGCCTCCAGGTGCAGTTCGTCACCGATCCCCTGCACGGGGGAATGCTCTCCCTGGGCTGGTGGGGGATCCCGTTGACCGTCTTTTGGCTGGTGGCCGTCACCAACGCCGTGAACCTGATCGACGGGCTGGACGGCCTCGCCGCCGGCACGGCGATCATCGCCGCGGTGACGCTGGCCCTGGTGTCCTGGACGGAGGGGGAGGCCGCGGCGGTGGCCGTGGCCGCCGTCCTGGCTGCGGCGACGCTGGGCTTCCTGCGCTACAACTTCCACCCGGCGCGGGTCTTCCTCGGCGACACCGGCTCGATGTTCCTGGGGTTTGTCCTGGCCGGCACGGCCATCATGGGCCTGGCGAAGAGCGCCACGGCCGTCTCGGTGCTGGTGCCGATCGTCGTGCTGGGCCTCCCGCTCTTCGACACGGCGTTCGCCATCCTGCGGCGCGCGCGCAACCACCGGCCGATCTTCTACCCCGACAAGGGGCACCTGCACCACCGCCTGCTGCGGATCGGGCTGTCACACCGGGGGGCGGTCCTGGTCGTCTACGGCGTCGACGTGGTCTTGGGCGCCAGCGCGGTGGTCCTGACGCTCCTCAGTACGGACCAGGCCATGTTGCTCCTGGCCATCCTGGCGACGGTGCTGATCGCCCTCGCCAACCGGGTCGGGGTGCTGGGACGGGACTGGACACGAGCGCCCGACACAATGGAAGCCACCAAGCGCTCCGGAATGTAGGGGCGCTTTTTTACTAAGGGGAGAGTAAACAATGGCGTTACCTGTCAGAAAGGCGGTCATCCCCGCGGCCGGCCTTGGGGTGCGTTTTCTGCCGGCCACTAAGGCCCAGCCGAAGGAAATGATCCCGATCATCGATAAGCCGACCATCCAGTACATCGTTGAAGAGGCCCTGGCAGCAGGTATCACGGACATCCTGATCATCACCGGCCGGGGCAAGAGGGCCATCGAGAACCACTTCGACCGCTCCTTTGAACTGGAACTGTTCCTGGCCGGCCGCGGCAAGGACGAGCAACTGGCCGAGATCCGCCGCATCAGCGAGATGGCCGATATCTTTTACGTCCGGCAGAAGGAGCCCCGCGGCCTCGGCCACGCCGTCGCCTGCGCGCGCGCCTTTGTGGGCAACGAGCCCTTCGCCGTGATGCTGGGCGACGACGTCGTCCGCGCCGAGGTGCCCTGCCTGAAGCAGATGCTGGCGGTCTACGAGCGCCTCGGGGCGCCGGTGATCGCCGTTGAGGAGGTCCCGGAGCCGGACGTCGAGAAGTACGGCGTCATCCGGGGGGAGAAGGTCGAGCCCGCGCTGTGGCGGGTTACCGACCTGGTCGAGAAGCCGCGGCGGGAGGAGGCGCCCTCGCGGATGGCCATTATCGGCCGCTACATCCTGCCCCCGGAGATCTTTCCCCTGCTGGACCGGACCCCGCCCGGGGCCGGGGGAGAGATCCAACTCACCGACGCGCTGCGGGCGTTGGTTCGCGAGCAGCCCCTCTACGGCTACGCCTTCAGCGGCCGGCGCTACGACGTCGGTTCCAACCTCGGTTTCCTAAGAGCCACGGTGGAGTTCGCCCTGGAGCGGGATGACCTGCGGGAGCCGTTTTTGGCCTACCTGCGGGATCTCGCTGCGTTGAGAAGGTCCTGATGCGCGCCCTTGTCACCGGGGGGGCCGGTTTTATTGGCTCCCACCTGGTGGACGCCCTGGTGACGGAAGGGGCGGAGGTGCTCGTTCTTGACGACCTTTCCCGCGGCCGGGAAAGCTTCGTCAACCCGGGGGCGTCCCTCGTGCGGGCCGACCTCGCCGGACCCGAGGCGGGGGAGGCCGTCCTGCGCTTCGCCCCGGAGGTCGTCTTCCACCTCGCGGCGCAGGCCAGCGTGCCCATGTCGCTGGCCGACCCCGCGGCCGACGCCCGGACGAACGTCCTCGGCACCCTCAACCTGCTCGAGGCCTGCCGCCGGGCGGGGACGCGCAAGGTGGTCTACGCCTCGTCGGCCGCCGTGTACGGTGACCCCCGCTACCTTCCCGTCGACGAACAGCATCCCCTGTCCCCTCTCTCCCCCTACGGCGTATCCAAGTACACGGTCGAGCTGTACCTGGGCGTTTACCATGCCGTCCACGGGCTGGAGTGGACCGCCCTGCGCTACGCCAATGTCTACGGCCCGCGCCAGGACGCGCTGGGTGAGGGAGGCGTGGTGGCCGTTTTTGTGGAGCGGCTGCGGCGCGGGGAGCCGCTGGACGTGTTCGGGGACGGGGAGCAGACGCGGGACTTCGTCTTTGTCGGGGATGTCGTACGGGCCAACCTGGCCGCCGCGCGGGCCGGGTCCGGGCGGGCGCTCAACGTCGGCACCGGCCGGGCGACCAGCGTCAACACCCTGGTCGCGCGGTTCTCGGCGCTGGCCGGGCGGCCCCTTGAAGTGCGTTACCTTCCGCCCCGGGCGGGGGACATCCGCCACAGCTACCTGGCCGACGGCGAGGCCCGCCGCGCCCTGGGTTGGGAGCCGGCGGTGGATCTGACGGCCGGTTTAAAGATGATACTGAGAGACCGCTGAAAAACGTCGCCTGCCCCCTTAAAAGCGTAAGGGCGGACCTCTACGTCCGCCCGTTGGGGCGCCGGTTCCCGCCTGCGCCCGCCGTTGCCCCTGTCGGTTTCGCCCCCGTAGGGGCTGGTTTCGCGACCGAAGGTCGCTAATTTCGCACCCGCAGGGTGCTAATTACGGCTGTTATTGCGCCGCCTTCTTGCCCTTGCGCGCCGCCAGCTCCTTGAGGTAGTCCTGGAGCATGCGCTTGCGCTGCTCGAGCTTGGTCAGCAGTTCCGCCTTGTTCATCGTCGACACTTACCTCCTTGGTTCGTTCCTTTACCGGTAATTATTGCCATCAGGCGGCGGCGGTAAACGCATAACCCTGGCAGCATACGGCAATTTTAAGGAGCAGCGATGTAGGCTTTAAGTTAAGGGCCTGACCCCTTACTTAAAAGGAGGATACGGATGGCAGGGATCTCCTTCGGCACCGACGGCTGGCGGGGGATTATGGCCGCCGACTTCACCTTCGCCAACGTGCGCCTGGTGGCGCAGGCCATCGCCGACCACGTTCTGGAAAGGTATCCGGGGGGCGATGGGCGCCGGGTGGTTATCGGCTACGACCACCGCTTCCTGTCGGAGCATTTCGCGGAAGCGGCGGCCGAGGTGTTCGCCGGGCGCGGGCTGCAGGTGCTCCTCGGCGAGCGGGCCATGCCCACGCCGGTCACGGCCTTCACCGTGGTGCACTGCGGGGCGGCCGGCGCGGTGATGCTGACGGCCAGCCACAACCCGCCGGAGTACAACGGGATCAAGTGGATCCCGGAATACGGCGGGCCGGCGCTGCCGGAGGTCACCCGGGAGATCGAGGCGCAGATCCGCCGCCGGGAGGCCGGGGGCGCCGCGGAGCCGGGGAAGCCGGCAGATGGCCGCCGTAGGCCGCCCCGGATCGACCCGCGGGCGGCCTACGGCGAGCACGTGCGCGGGCTGGTGGACGGGGAGGCCATCGGCCGGGCGGGGCTCTCGGTGGTCGTCGACCCCCTGTGGGGGGCGGGCACGGGCTACCTGGAGAGCATCCTCGGGGAAATGGGCGTGCGGGTTAGGGCGCTGCACAACTACCGGGACCCGCTCTTCGGCGGTTCCCTGCCGGACCCGTCCGAGGCGCGGCTGGGCGCCCTGCGGGAGCGCGTCCTGGCGTCCGGGGCCGACCTGGGGCTGGGCCTGGACGGGGACGCCGACCGCCTGGGGATCATTGACCGGGACGGGTCCTTCATCTCCCCGAACCAGCTGCTGGCCCTGGTCTACTACCACCTGCTGGAGGCGCGGGGCGAGCGGGGCCCGGCGGCCAGGACGGTGGCCACGACGCACATGCTGGACCGGCTGGCCGAGGCGCACGGGACGAGGGTTGTCGAGACGCCGGTGGGCTTCAAGTATATCGGGCAGAGCCTGATGGACCGGGGCTGCATTGTCGGCGGGGAGGAGAGCGGGGGGCTGTCCATCCGGGGGCATGTGCCGGAAAAGGACGGCATCCTGGCCGGGCTGCTGGCGGCGGAGATCGCCGCCGTGCACCGGAAGGGCCTGGGGGAGCTCATGCGGGACATCCACGCGCGGCTCGGCCCCCTCTACAGCGGGCGGCGCGACGTCCGCACGACGCCGGAAAAGAAGAAGGAAGTCCTCGAACGGCTGACCGGGCTGCGGCCGGAGCGCCTGGCCGGGCGGACCGTCCGGGGGCGGCTGGACATCGACGGCCTGAAGCTGCTCCTCGACGACGGGGCCTGGGTCCTGGTGCGCGCCTCGGGGACCGAGCCCGTGTTCCGCATCTACGCCGAGGCCCCGGCCCGGGAAGGCGTGGCCGAGGTGCAGGGGGCGATGCTCGAACTCGCCGGCCTCTGATTTGAACTGGGAAGGGAAGGGAAGGCCGAAGGTCGAAGTGTGACGAAAAGGTGACGGGGAAGCGGTGGTCATCAATGACCTTGAACGAAATGATGGATCGCCTGGCGGGATGGTTTCATCTGGGAGGCATGGTCGAGCTGGGCCTGATTATCGCGATCTACGTCATCGGGGCCATTGCGGCAGGCTGGCTGGCCGGACGGCTCTGGACCATGATTCTGGGCCGTATCGCCGCAAAGGCCGCCGGGGCCGAATTGGACACCCGGCTGGTGATCATCTCCCGGCGGCCGGTGGCCGTCCTGGTCTTTATCCTGATTCTCCAGGCGGCGAAGACCCGGCTGTCTCTTCTCCCCCAATGGGTGGGTTCCCCCGTTTTCGACTGGCTGGGCGACTTCATCTTCGCCGTGGGCGCGGTGGCCGCCGCGCTCTGGCTGAACCTCGTACTGTGCACGGTCATCGACTGGTACCTGCACAACATCGCCCACCGTACTCAGACCTCTCTCGACGAACTGTTCTTGCCCCTGGCGCGCAAGGTCCTGGCCATTGTGATCTACTTCCTGGCCCTGACGGTTATCCTCAGCCGTTTTGATATCAACATTACCGGTCTGATCGCCACCGCCGGGGTGGCCTCCCTGGCCCTGGCCCTGGCGGCCCAGGATACCCTCAGCAATATGCTGGCCGGGTTTATGATCCTCACCGACCGGCCCTTCCGGGAAGGGGACCGCATCGAGATTAACGGGGGGATGCGCGGGGATGTCCTGCACATCGGCCTCCGTTCAACGAAGATCCTGAGCCGCGAGGGCAAGCTGGTAATCATCCCGAACAAGGACATCGCCAACTCCACGGTCATTAACCACGTCCTGCCCGACAGCCGGCTGCGGCTGCGCATTCCGGTCGGCGTGGCCTACGGCACCGACCTGCACCGGGTGAAGGAAATCCTCTTTGAGATCCTGGAGAACCACCCCAAGGTTCTAAAGGAGCCTCAACCGGTGATCTGGTTCACGGAATTCGCCGAGTCTTCCTTGAACCTGCTCATCCGTTGCTGGATCGAGGACGCGCGCGACCAGTGGCGGGTGACCGACGGCATCAACATGAGCATCAAGGAGCGCTTCGAGCAGGAAGGGATCGGGATCCCCTTCCCGCAGCGGGACATACACCTCTTTATGCCCGAACAACCTCGGACATACTGCTAATATGGAAGGAAATGGAGCAAAGGGCTTGTCGACAAGCCGTCTGATCTTTAAGGCAACGCTGGTGATCGCCCTCTTCAACCTGCTCTCCCGCGTCCTGGGCTTCGTCCGGGAGATGGTCATCGCCCGCCAGTTCGGAGCCACCGCCGTCACCGATGCCTACCTGGTGGCCTACACGATCCCCTACGTCCTCTTCGCCATCCTTTCGCAGGCCCTGGCGGCGGTCGTGGTCCCGGTCTTCACTGAGTACGCCGCCCGGGGCGAGCGGAGGGAGGCCTGGCACCTTTCGGCCAACGTTATCAACCTGCTCTTTGTGGTCCTGGCCGTGCTCGCCGCCGTCGGCATCCTGGCCGCGCCGCTGGTGGTAAAGGTGGTGGCCCCCGGCCTGCCGCCGGAGACGTCCGCCCTGGCGGCCGATCTGTCCCGGATCATGTTCCCCACCCTGGTCTTCGCCGGGGTGGCCACTCTGTTCTCCGGTTTCCTCAACGCGAATAACATCTTCGGCATCCCGGCCTTCAGCGGCGCGGTGAACAACATCGTGATCATCGTCGCGGCGCTGACCGCCGGCAGCCTCTTCGGCATCCGTGGCCTGGCCTGGGGCACGGTGGGCGGGATGGTCCTCTCGGCGCTGGTACAGGTGCCCACCCTGCGGCGGGCGGGGTTCCGGTTCAGTCTCGGTCTGGACTGGCGGCACCCCGGGGTGCAAAAGATCCTGGTCCTGGTCATGCCGGTCACCCTGGGCATCTCGATCAGCCAGGCTTACGTGATCGTGGACCGCATCCTGGCCTCGCTTCTCCCCGAGGGCAGCATCGCCGCCCTCAACTACGCCACCAAGCTGGTGCAGCTGCCGGTCAGCCTGTTCGTCCTGGCTGTGAGCACGGCGGTCTTCCCCTCGCTGACCCAATGGGTGGCCGAGGGGCGCCTGGACGAGGTCTCCAGTGCCATGCGGCGTGCGATGCGGATCATCATCCTGGTTACCATCCCCGCCGGTGTGGGACTGATGGTCCTGCGCACGCCGATCATTCGCCTCCTGTTCGAGCGGGGCGCCTTCGACGCGCGGGCGACGGAGATGACGGCGGTGGCGGTCTTCTTCTACGCCTCCGGGTTGGTGGCCCTGGCGGCCAACATCCTGCTGACGCGGGGCTTTTACGCCTTCCAGGACACGAAGACCCCGGTCCGCATGCTCGGGATCAACATTGCCGCCAACATCATCCTGAGCCTCATCCTCATCCGACCGATGGGACTCGGGGGGCTGGCCCTGGCGGCGGTGCTCTCGGCCCTGCTGAACACCTTCCTCCTGGTCCGGCACCTGGACCGGCGCCTGCCCGGGCTCTGGCACGCCTCCTGGCTGGGCTTCACGGCGAGGGTGGTGCTGGCTGCGGGCGCCCTGGCCTGGGCGGCGCAGGCCGCCGATGCGGCCCTGGCGGGGGCCGCCGCCTCCCTGGGGACGGCCGGCCTCGCCCTGCGGGTCGCGGCGGGCATCACGGCGGGCCTGGCGGCCTACGCCGCAGCCTGCGTTGCCCTGCGCTTTGAGGAGGTGGGCCTGGCACGGCGCGAGCTGGAGAACCTGACCAGGCGCCTCCACCGGGCGGCCTTTTCCCGCGCGCGCTAGGGCCGCATCCCCCGGGGATTTTTTAAGTTAAGTGCCTGACCCCTTACTAAAACCCTTACTTAAAACGGGGTCTGTAACGCGATTTGCCGCCCCCGCATAGCATGGGGCGGGGGAGGTGGAAGAGAAGTGTTCAAGGCCAGCGAGTTGTCAGACCGGGACATTGTCAACATCATTGACGGCCGGCGTCTGGGCGCGGTGAAGGACATGCACGTCGACGAGGCCGGCGTGGTCCGGGCCGTTGTCCTCCAGGGGCCGAAAAAGCTCCTGGGGCTCTGGCACGGCAAGGACATCGTCATCCCGTGGTCCCAGGTGCGTAAGGTCGGCGTGGACGCCGTGCTGGTGGAGTGGCGCGAGGCGGGGTAAATGACGGGCGGCCGGCGGGACGGCGGTGCCGCAAAAAGTTCTCTTGGAGACCGGGGGCTGCTCCGGTCTTAATTGTTAACCTGGGGAATAAAATTTATGGTTGACAATTGGAGGGACTCCCCTCTATAATCAGGCCAAGCATTTTAATCCAGGGAGGGGATGGACCGGTGGAATTAGTGTTCGAACGGTATCGTTACCGCGCTTTCGAATGGCGTAAAGGCCTGGCGTTGCCTTACAAGGTGGCCCTGGCCATGCTCGGGGCGGGCCTTATCGGGCTGGCCGCCCAGGTAAGGTTTCACCTGCCCTGGACGCCGGTGCCGATTACGGGGCAAACCTTCGCCGTGCTCCTGACGGCTGTTCTGCTGGGCCGCCACTGGGGCGGGATCGCCGCGGGCTTGTACGCCGTCCTGGGCGTAGCCGGCCTGCCGTGGTTTGCGGGCGCTACCGCCGGGTTCGCCGTCCTGGCCGGCCCGAGCGGGGGGTATATCGTCGGTTTCGTGCTGGCGGCGCTTTTCCTGGGGCACGTCAGCGACCGGTACGTCCGGGCGCGGTCGTGGTACGGTCTTCTCGCTTTGATGCTCGTCGCCGATTTCGTGCTCCTCTTCGGCCCGGGGCTTGCCTGGCTGGGGGTGATGACAGGGGTGGCCGACCCGCGGCAACTCCTCTGGATGGGACTGGTGCCGTTCGTTCCGGGCGAGCTGGTGAAGATTCTAGCCGCCGCCGTGACGGCCTTCGCCCTGGCGCCGAGGAAGGGCTCATGGTAGAAACCGGGGTGGTCAAGTTGAGGGCGCACCACCTGTTGTGTCTGGATCAGTTCCGGGGGCTGGGATACAGCCCCTTTTTCGTTGCCAACTTCCGGCGCGTCCAACAGGAGTTGGCCGACCCGGAAACCATGGTGGAGATCACCGCCGGCCCCGACGGCATCTGTATGGCCTGCCCGTGGCTTAAAGGCCGCGACTGCGGGCGCGGCGAGGCGGCGGCGCGGCGCGACCGCCTGGTGCTGGCGCGGCTGGGCCTGGCCACGGGTACGCGGATGCGTGCGGCCGCGCTGCGGGCGGCGTTTGCCGCCGCCTGTCCGCCGCCGGTGCGGCCCGCGCTCTGCGCCGGCTGCTCCTGGCTGGCGCGCGGCGTCTGCCACCAAGAAAACCGCCGGTTTTAAGTAGGGGGTCAGGCACCTTACTTAAAAAACCTTTTAGTAAAGTGCCTGACCCCCTACTTAAAAGTGACTCCTGTTTTAAAGCGGACGCCCGCCTCATAAGCCTCATAGAATGAAGGGAGGAGGTGGGCGTTTGTGTCTTCCAACGGTTTCGTTCCGGGGCCGGGGTCGGACCTGGTCCTGGTCGGCAACCTGCAGGAACAGTTGAACGACCTCGGTTTCGACTGCGGCCCCCCGGACAACGTCTACGGGGAGCGGACCGTCGAGGCCGTCAAGCGGTTCCAGGAGAGCGCCGGCCTGCCCGTCACAGGGCTGATGGACGGGGCGACCTGGCGGAAGATCTTTAACACCGACTGCATCCCCGACGACCTGCTGAACCCCGAGGCCGCCGTCGAAGCGGCGGTGGCGCCTTACACGATCGGGATCAACCTCGCGGCGCGCCGCCTGACCTTCTTCGAGGGCCGCAGCTCGCGCGGGACCTACCCGGTGGCCGTGGGCAAGCCGGCTACGCCGACCCCGACCGGGGATTTCGTGATTGTCAACAAGCGGCTTAACCCGGGCGGCGTCTTCGGCTCGCGCTGGATGGGCTTCACCACCCGGGGGCACGGCATCCACGGGACCAACGCCCCCCAGTTCATCGGACAGGCGGTCTCCCTGGGCTGTGTGCGCATGCACAACCACCACATCGAGGCCATCTACCCCCTGGTACCGATCGGGACGCCGGTCGTCATCCGGATCTCCGAGGCCGGGCCGGTGACCCCGGCCCCCGCGAATCCCGGGACGGCCCCTTCGCCGGGCGGGGGAGGGACGGCGCCGCCGGTGGGCGGGAAGCGGACCTATGTCGTCCAGCCCGGGGATTCCCTCTGGTCGATCGCGCGACGGTTCGGGACCACGGTCGAGGCCATCCAAAGGGCCAACGGGCTGGCCACCACGGTGATTCATCCGGGGCAGAGGCTGGTTATACCGTAGCAGGGCAGGTTTAATTGACAGGGCATGCCTCTCTTGCTAAAATGAAATGGCAAATTTCCACATAAACAAGAACAAGAGAGGCGGACGCGATGAAACACCTCTTTACATCCGAATCGGTAACCGAGGGCCATCCGGATAAGGTGGCCGACCAGATCTCCGACGCCATCCTGGATGCCATTCTCGCCGGCGACCCGGCGGCGCGCGTGGCCTGCGAGACGCTGGTGACGACGGGCCTGGCCCTGGTGGCGGGGGAGATCACCTGCAACTGCTACGTGGATATCCCGTCCATCGTGCGCCGGACCGTGCGGGAGATCGGCTATACGCGGGCGAAGTACGGCTTCGACGCCGACACCTGCGCCGTGCTGACGACGATCGACGAGCAGTCGCCCGACATTGCCCAGGGTGTCCTCCAGGGGGACGACATCGGTGCCGGGGACCAGGGGATCATGGTCGGTTACGCCACCGACGAGACCCCCGAGTTGATGCCCCTGCCGATCACTCTGGCGCACCGCCTGGCCCGGGCCCTGGCGGCGGCCAGGAAGGACGGGTCCATCCCCTACCTTCGCCCCGACGGCAAGACGCAGGTGACCGTCGAGTACGAAAACGGGCGCCCCGTCCGCGTGCACACAGTCATCGTCTCCACCCAGCATCATCCCGACGTGTCCCAGAAGACGATCCGCGAGGACGTCATTACCGGGATCATCGAGACCTCGATCAGCCCCGAGCTGCTGAGGAACACGGTCTACCACATCAACCCCACGGGAAGGTTCGTTCTCGGGGGGCCGCACGCCGATACCGGCCTGACCGGAAGGAAGATCATCGTCGACACCTACGGCGGCATCGCCCGCCACGGCGGTGGGGCCTTCTCCGGGAAGGACCCGACCAAGGTCGACCGCTCGGCCAGCTACGCCGCCCGCTACGTGGCGAAGAACATCGTGGCCGCGGGGCTGGCCTCCAAGTGCGAGGTGCACGTGGCCTACGCCATCGGCCTGGCGCACCCGGTCTCGGTGCGGGTTGACACCTTCGGGACGGCACGCGTCGACGAGGAGCGGCTGGCGAAGCTGGTGGCCGAGAACTTCGACCTGCGCCCGGCGGCGATCATCCGGGAACTGGACCTGCGGAGGCCGATCTATCGCGCCGTTGCGGCTTACGGCCACTTCGGCCGCCCGGACCTGGACCTGCCCTGGGAGCGGACCGACAAGGCCGAACTGCTGCGCGACCTGGCGGGGCTCTAACCCGCGTTTACCCCTCGACGAAGGCCGGGACGTTCCCGGCCTTTTATGTTCGGGCCGGGGTATCTTTTTCCCCCGGCCCGGGAGGCATTGTCCCTTCCCGTGTCGAATTTTCCCCTAAACCTCCAAAACCTGGCTGGGTTTGCACCCCGGGGGTGACGGAATGTTCAGGCTCTGCTACGTGTGGGCGGTCATCGGCCTGGGGCTCTACCTGCTCATCCAGTCCTTCCCGGCCCTCGACCTGGACCTCGCCGCCCGTTTCGGCGCCCTGGTCCTGCTGGGGGTCCTGGCGGAGTGGCTCGTGGTGTCCTTTCCGCACGGGCAACTGTCCAGCGGGTTCGCCGTCGTCCTGGCGACCTTTCTCGTGTTCGGACCCGCGGCCGCCATGTGGGTCAATGGCCTCGCGACCCTGGTCGGCCAGGGGATCGTCAACAGGGGCAACTCATTCCGCACGACCCTCTTCAACGCCGCGCAGCACGTTCTCGCCGTGTCCGGCGGCGCCTGGACCTACGCGGCGCTCGGCGGCGGGGTGCCGGACGGGGGCCGCCTGGCGGCGGGCAACATCGTGCCCCTGCTGGGTTTCGCCGCTGTCTACTTCGCGTTGAACCACCTCCTGGTCTACTTCTACCTGCACCCGCGGCGGCGGGCCTTCCCCTCCATCAACTGGCCCGACACCCTGCGCTGGGACGCCGCCCTGTACCTCTTCGCGCTCCCGGTCGCCGCCCTGATGGCCTACCTCTACCGGATCGCCGGGGAAACGGCGGCCTTGCTGTTCTTCCTCCCGATCCTGGCCCTGCAGCTGTTCCTGCGCCGCGCCGTCAGGCTCGAGCTGACGAACCGCGAGTTGACGGTCCTCTACGAGGTGGCGAAGCGGCTCGGCACCAGCCTGCACGTCAACCGGCTGATCGAGATCATCCTCAGCGAAACGCGGCGGATCCTGCCTTACCACACGGCGGCCGTCTTCCTCTGGGACGAGGAGCGGGAGTTGTTCCACGCCTGTGCCGTGCGCAGCCCCTACGCCGACGACATCCGTGCCATGGTCGCCGGACGGGATGAGGGGGTCGTCGGCTGGGCGGCGGAGCGGAAGGAGCCGGCGATCGTTGAAGACGCGCGGGACGACCCCCGTTTCGCCGGGGAGCCGGGGCTGGCCCAGTTCCTGCGCTCCCTGATCACCATCCCCCTGATGGTGGAGGACGAGGTCCTGGGCGTCTTCCTGGTGGGGGATCGCCGCCCGGGGGCCTACGACCGGCGCAACCTGCACGTCCTGACGATCATCGGGGGACAGGCCGCCGTGGCTATCTACAACGCCCTCCTGTGCGAGCGGACGGCGCGCCTGGCCTCCCGCGACCCCCTGACGGGCCTGGCCAACCGCCACCAGTTTATGCTCCGGGCGCGCGCCGAGCTGGACCGGGCGCGGGAGGAAGAGGAACCGTTGAGCCTGCTGCTCCTAGAATTGATGAACCTTGCGGAGGTCAACGCCCGCTACGGACAGGCGTTCGGGGACCGGGTCCTGGTCCAGGCGGGCCGCATGCTGACCGCCCATCTGCCGGCGACGGCGGTCGTCGCCCGCTACGGGGGCCGGGTCTTCGCCGCCCTGCTGCCCGGCGTCGGGGAGGTCGCGGCCGCCGAGACGGCCACGGGCCTGGCCCGGGCTCTCGAGCAGCGACCCATCGGCGACGGGGAGGGGCACGAAGTCCTCCCGGCGGTGGCCGCGGCGGCGGCCGCCCTGTCCCGCGGCGTCATGGAACTGGACGATCTGCTGGCCGCGGCCGAGGAGGCCCTGCGCCACGCTGCGGATGAACGCAGGGCCGCCGCGGGCTGGACGCGCGCCCGGGGCGCCCGGCCGCGATGATCGGGCGTTTCCTCCGCGACCTCCGCGACGGTTTCCTGGGGCTCTTTTTTCCGGCGGGCGACGGCTGCCCGGCGTGCGGCGGGGCGGCCGGGGCGGACGGCGGGGTCTGCCCGGATTGTGCCGCGCGCTTCCGGGCCTTCGCCCGCCTGCCGGCCTGTCCCCTCTGCGGCCGCTTCGGGGCGGCGCCGGACGCGGGCCCCTGCCCCGACTGCCGCCGAGACCGCCCGTCCTTCACCCTGGCGCGGGCCTGCGCCCCCTACGAGGGCGCGGTCCGCGTCGCCGTCCTGCGCCTCAAGTACGGCCGCTGCCGTTCGGTGGCCGGCGTCCTGGGAGAGGCCATGTCCGAGGCCGCGCGGGCCGAGCCGGCCTTCACCGGCGCCGCCGCCCTCGTGCCCGTACCCCTGTCGGCCGCCCGCCTGCGGGAGCGGGGTTTCAACCAGGCCGACCTCCTGGCGCGGGAGGCGGGGCGCCGGCTGGGGCTGCCCGTCGTCCATGCCCTGGTGAAAGAACGGGACACCCCGCCCCAGGCGCGCCTTCCCCGGGCCGCCCGGGAGCAGAACCTGAAAGGGGCCTTCCGCGCGGTGAACCCCGGGATGCTTGCCGGGCAAGGCGTCATCCTCGTCGACGACGTGCTGACCACCGGCAGCACGCTGGCCGCCGCCGCGCGGGCCCTGCGCGAAGCCGGGGTTTCCGACGTTTTCGGCCTCACTTTCGCCACGGGCCGTGTGACGTTCGACAAGAGGTAACATGCCTTCGTCTCTTGTCCACACCATGAAGGCTTGGAAACACCGTTATGCACAGGTTTATCCACGTTATCCACAGGAATTTCCGTCCCCTGCCCGGTTCGCCAAACCTTTTTTCGACAATCCTGTTTTGTACTGCCAAGTGCAGAATTCTATGTTAAAAGGGGTTATAATATTAACTAACGCGAAGGGAAGGGGTGAAGGACAGGTGCGAGTTAACGTTCGGGGGAAGAACATCGAAGTCACGGACGCGCTGCGCGGCTACGTGGAAAAACGGCTGAAGAAACTGGAGAAGTACCTCAACAACTACGGCGACGCACAGGTCACCCTGACGGTCGAGAGGGATTCGCACCGCATAGAGGTCACGATCCCGATCAACGGCATGATCCTGCGGGGAGAGGAAAGCACGGGCGACATGTACGCGTCCGTGGACCAGGTGGTCGAGAAGCTGGAGAAGCAGGTCGAACGCTTCAAGGGGCGCATCACCAGGCGCCTGCGCACGGCCGGGGCCGCCGGGGTGGGCGTGGAAAACGAGGAACCCCTGGAGGTCGTGCGGACAAAACGGTTCGCCATCAAGCCGATGGAGGTCGAAGAGGCCATCATGCAGATGAACCTCCTGGGGCATAGCTTCTTTGTCTTCGCCAACGCGGAAACCGAGCAGGTCAACGTCGTCTACAAGCGCAAGGACGGCAATTACGGACTGATCGAACCCGAGCCGTAGAGAACGATCGTCGGTCGTCGGGATCAAAGGGGTTTGCTACGTGAATCCCCGGGAAGATACGGGCGGGCGGCGGCTTCAGCCCCGCCCGCCATGTCCTTCCTGGAAATTGCTTCCTGCCCCGGTTGCAAGTTTTTGACCGGAATGTTAAAATAAAAAACGTACCTTTCATAAGGAACCGCTCAGGGGTTCCTTAATTGTTGAAAGGGGATGTGTAACGCCGATGATCGGTTTCATCAAAAACTGGTTCGACGATAACGCCCGCGAGGTCAAGCGCCTTTCCCGGGTGGTGGAGGAGATTAACGCCCTGGAGGACGAGATGCGCGCCCTTTCGGACGAAGACCTGGCGGCGAAGACGGCATACTTCCGCGAGCGGCTGGACAACGGGGAGACCCTGGACGACATCCTGCCCGAGGCCTTCGCCGTGGTGCGCGAGGCCTCCCGCCGGGTGCTCGACATGCGTCACTTCGATGTCCAGTTGATGGGCGGGATCGCCCTGCACCAGGGCCGGATCGCCGAGATGAAGACCGGCGAGGGCAAGACCCTGGTGGCCACCATGCCGGCCTACCTGAATGCCCTGACCGGGCGCGGGGTGCACGTCGTTACCGTGAACGACTACCTGGCCCGGCGCGACAGCGAGTGGATGGGCCAGATTTACCGCTACCTGGGCCTCTCCGTGGGCCTCATCGTCCACGGCCTGGACCACCGGCAGCGGCGGGAGGCCTACGCGGCCGACATCACCTACGGGACGAACAACGAGTTCGGTTTCGACTACCTGCGTGACAACATGGCCCTGCACCCGGAAGAGGTCGTACAGCGCGACCTCTACTACGCCATCGTCGACGAGGTCGACTCCATCCTCATCGACGAGGCGCGCACGCCGCTGATCATCTCCGGCCAGGGGCAGAAGTCGACCGACCTCTACCACACCTTCGCCCGCCTGGTGCCCAAGCTCAGGGCCGGGGTGGACTACACGGTGGACGAAAAGGCGCGCACCGTGGCCATCACCGAGGAGGGCACGGCGAAGGTCGAAAAGGCCCTGAACATCGATAACCTGGCCGACGACCGGAATATCGAGCTGATGCACCACCTGAACCAGGCCCTGCGGGCGCACGCCCTGATGAAGCGCGACCGCGACTACGTCGTCAAGGACGGCAAGGTGATCATCGTCGACGAGTTCACCGGCCGCCTGATGTTCGGCCGCCGCTACAGCGAGGGCCTGCACCAGGCCATCGAGGCCAAGGAAGGGGTGGCCGTCGAGCGGGAGTCGCAGACCCTGGCCACGGTGACCTTCCAGAACTACTTCCGGATGTACGAGAAGCTGGCCGGGATGACCGGCACGGCGGCGACCGAGGAGGACGAGTTCCGCAAGATCTACAAGCTGGACGTGGTGGTCATCCCGACCAACAAGGAGATGATCCGCCGCGACCTGCCCGACGTGATCTACAAGACCGAGCGGGCCAAGTTCAACGCCGTGGTGGAGGAGATCGCCGAGCGGCACGCCACCGGCCAGCCGGTCCTGGTGGGCACGATCTCCATCGAGAAGTCCGAGATCCTGAGCGAGATGCTCCGCCGGCGGGGGATCCCCCACCAGGTGCTGAACGCCAAGTTCCACGAGAAGGAGGCCGAGATCGTCGCCCAGGCCGGGCGCAAGGGGGCGGTGACCATCGCCACCAATATGGCCGGCCGCGGCACCGACATCCTCCTCGGGGGCAACCCGGCCTTCCTGGCCAAGCAGGAGATGCGCCGGCGGGGGTACCCGCCGGAGTTGGTGGCCGAGGCCGCCGAGTTCGGCCCCTGCACCGAAGAGGTGGCGGAAGCCCGCAGGGTCTTCCGAGAACTCCACCAGGAGTTTAAGAAGGTCACCGACGCCGAACACGACGAGGTCGTGGCCCTCGGCGGGCTGCACATCGTCGGCACCGAGCGGCACGAGAGCCGGCGGATAGACAACCAGCTGCGCGGCCGCTGCGGCCGCCAGGGAGACCCGGGCACGACGCAGTTCTTCGTGGCCCTGGAGGACGACCTGATGCGCCTCTTCGGCGGCGACAACATCGCCGGCCTCATGGAGAGGCTGAAGATTGAAGAGGACATTCCCCTGGAGCATGGTCTCATCAGCCGCTCCCTGGAGAGCGCCCAGAAGAAGGTCGAAAACCGCAACTTCAGCATGCGCAAGCACGTGCTGGAGTACGACGACGTCATCAACCAGCAGCGCGAACTGATCTACCGCCAGCGGCGCCAGGTGCTGACCGGGGAGGACCTGCGCCCCGTCATCGGCCAGATGATGGATGAGATCGTGGGGCGCGCCGTTGACACCTACGCCGCGGAGAGCCTGCACCCCGAGGAATGGAACCTGGCCGGGCTGCTGGACTACGCCGCCCAGGTCTTCCTGCCCAACCACGACCTGCGGGTGGAGGACATCGAGTCCCTGAACCGGGACGAACTGCGTTCCTTCCTGCAGGAGAAGGCCGCCGTCGCCTACGAGGCGCGGGAGGCCGAACTGGGGGCCGAGACCCTGCGGGAGATCGAACGTCTGATCCTGCTGCGCATCGTGGACGAAAAGTGGATGGACCACCTGGACGCCATGGACCAGCTGCGCGAGGGCATCGGCCTGCGCGCCTACGGCCAGAAGGACCCGCTCGTGGAGTACAAGTTCGAGAGCTACGAGATGTTCCAGAACATGATCGCCGCCATCCAGGAGGACGTGGTGCGCTACCTCTTCCGGGTGCGCGTGGCGGTTCAGCCGCAGGAGCGCCGCCAGGTGGTCGAGAACCGGGGCGCCGGGGCCGAAGAGGGCCCGCGGCAGCCCGTGCGCCGCGAGAAGAAGGTCGGGCGCAACGACCCCTGCCCCTGCGGCAGCGGCAAGAAGTACAAGAAGTGCTGCGGCCGCGAGGCGGCCAAAGCAGTGTAAGTTTTAAGAAAGGGGTCAGGCACTTAACTTAAAAAGTGGTTAAAAGTAGTCCGGTATTTAAGTTTAGTGCCTGACCCCAAACTTAAACGGGGGGGTTCTTCGATGTACGTTGAACTGCGCAAAGACCTCGAGGACCTGGAGCGCCGGATCAGGGACCTCGAGTCCTCTCTTTGACCTGGCGGGCAAGGAAAGCGAAATAGCGGCCCTGGAAACGCAGATTGCCGCGCCGGACTTCTGGTCCGACCAGGAGCGGGCGCAGAAAGTGCTCCAGAGGGCGTCCGCGCTCCGGGACAGGGTTGACTTCTTCCGGCGGATGGAAAATGATTATGAGGACCTCAAGGTTCTCTGCGGCCTGGGCGAGGAAGTGGACGATCCGGAGACGGCGGCCGAGGTCAGGGAAGGGCTCAGGAAACTGGGTGCCCGGGTGGAGTCCCTGGAGCTGGAGTTGCTCCTTTCCGCGCCCTATGACCGGCGGAACGCGATCATGAGCCTGCATGCCGGGGCCGGCGGGACCGAGGCCCAGGACTGGGTGGCCATGCTGGTCCGGATGTACACCCGCTGGGCCGAGGAGCACGACTTCAAGGTGGAGATCCTCGACCAGCTGCCAGGGGACGAGGCGGGGATCAAGAGCGCGACGCTCCTGTTTTCCGGCCAGAACGCCTACGGTTACTTGAAGGCCGAGAAGGGCGTGCACCGCCTGGTACGCATTTCGCCCTTCGACGCCAGCGGCCGGCGCCACACCTCCTTCGCCTCGGTGGATGTCCTGCCGGAGGTCGACGAGGAGGCCGAGGTCGAGATCAACCCGGACGATCTGCGCATCGACACCTTCCGCTCCGGCGGCGCCGGCGGGCAACACGTGAACAAGACCGACTCCGCGGTGCGCATCACCCACCTGCCGACCGGGATCGTCGTGAGCTGCCAGAACGAGCGCTCCCAGATCGCCAACCGCAACGCGGCGATGAAGCTTCTGCGGTCCAGGCTCCTGGCCCTGGAGATCCAGCGCCGGGAGGAGGAGATCGCCAGCCTGCGGGGCGAGCAGATGGATATCGCCTGGGGCAGCCAGATCCGCTCCTACGTGCTGCATCCCTACACGCTGGTCAAGGACCACCGGACGAAGGTGGAAAAGGGCAACATCGCGGCCGTGCTGGACGGGGAGATCGACGACTTCATCAAGGCCTACCTGGTGTACGAGGCCCGGCGGGGGCAGCAGGGAGCCTGGAAGGATGCTGTAAAAGCACAAAGTAACGGCAAGTAACGGCACAAGTGTCAAAGTGACAGCTGGTCCCGGAAAGCCGGGGGACCGCGGAAAAAGAGCATGGCGCGGACGGCGAGCCTGACAAAGCCAGGCGAAGTTTTGCAGCGGTCTCCGAGGCGCCCCCGCCGGTTTACTGCATCTGGTATATCGGGGGCTGCTCCAGCCACCCCTTTATTTTCCCGTACTTGCACAGGTCGTTGAAAATGTCCAGCTCCTCCTTGGCGAACCTGATGAAGACGGCACGCAGGGGATCGTTGGTGATAACGGAGCGGATGGTGCGGATGTGAGAGTCCAGGAACCCCTGAATCCCCGTGAAGACCTGCGAGAACAAGAACCTGTCCTCCATCAGGGTACCGCTGACCGGGATATTCACGCTCTTGGGAGGCCTGTGCGGCAGGGGCATTTCATACCTGTTCATTTCCTCTTCCAGCGTGTTGACCTGTTTTTCCAGGGCCTCAGCCAGCCCTTTTCGTAAGACGTACTTGAATTCGGGGTCGTGGACGAAATTGAGATAAAGCTGGGTTTGTTCGATGATGTTGTACCTCGAAACCAGCTGGTCCCACAGGGCGAACGCTTCTCCACAATCCAAAACGGGTTTTTTAGCATTTTCAGCCTTGCCGATGTGGTAGTTGCCTATCTGAACCATATCCGGCGAACCTCCTCTTCCATCCTTTCTCATTAACTTAGCCAACTATCCGCCGGATATTGCAATCCCGCACAGTTATTTTATGGCACCCGGGCCGGCTCTACCCGATCCGGGCCGGTAATAGTTCGGGTGGAGGAGGGAAGTGGGAATCGAACCCGACCCCGGCCGCACTTACGGTCGGCCAACGGATTTGCAGTCCGCGGGGAGCCCAGCTCCTTTCCCTCCATAGCATATATTCTTCATTATTAATAACAACCCTCTATGAATACCATAACCTTTTGGAATGTAAATTCCGCCCAGGCCCTAACGGCCCTGCATTTCCTGTCGCGCGGCAGGAGTCGGCGTCGAAAGGAAGAATAGGTAGGAGTGGCCGATCACAGACAGGAGCATTCTAAAGCCAGGGGTTCCAACGTGCTGCGCGCTGTGCGGGAATACCTGGTGCTGCTCGCGGGCGTCATCCTGATGGCCCTCGGGCTCGACCTGTTCCTGGTGCCGAACAAGATCGCCGCCGGGGGCGTCGGGGGCATCGCCACCATTATCCATTACCTGCTCGGCTTCCCGGTGGGCATGACCATGCTCGGCCTGAACGTGCCCCTCTTCATGTGGGGGCTCTACCGCCTGGGGCTGCCGTTCGGGTTCCGCTCCCTGGTGGGGACGGTGGCCCTTTCGCTGTTCATTGACGTTATGGCGCCCTACCTGCCGGTGCCGACGAACGACGTGCTACTGGCCAGCGTGTTCGGCGGGGTGCTGGTCGGCCTGGGGCTGGGTCTGGTCTTCCGGTCCAAGGCGACCACCGGGGGTACCGACTTCGCGGCGGCCATCGTGCGCAGTTACGTAGGGATCAACGTCGGGCAGCTGCTCTTCCTGATTGACGCCGGCGTGGTGCTGGCGGCGGGGATCGCCTTCAATTCGTGGGAGTTGGCCCTCTACGCCCTGATTACGATTTTCATCACCGCCTGGATCGTCGACGTGGTCCAGGAGGGCTTGAGCTATACGAAGGCCTTTTTCATCATCTCCAACCGCCCGGAGGAGATCGCCGCGACCGTTACGAAGGAGCTGAACCGCGGGGCGACGATCTGGCGGGCCAGGGGAGCCTATACCGGCGCCGAGCGGCCTGTGCTGCTGACCGTGGTCAGCCGCAGCGAGATCACCCGCCTGAAGGAGATCGTCCACGCCATCGACCCCCAAGCCTTCGTGATCGTCACCGAGGTCCGGGAGGTCATCGGGGAAGGTTTCAAGGAATACACGCCCAGGAGGTAGGATATGGACATCGCGGCTCTGGAACAGAAGGCCCGGGAGATCCGCCGCCACATCATCCGCATGGTCGGAACGGCCGGGTCGGGGCACCCGGGCGGGTCCCTCTCGGCGGCCGATATCGTGACCGCCCTCTACTTCGCGGTGATGCGCCTGGACCCGGCGCGGCCCGACTGGCCGGACCGCGACCGCTTCGTGCTCTCCAAGGGCCACGCCGCCCCGGTGCTCTATGCCGCCCTGGCGGAGCGGGGCTACTTCCCGGTGGACGAGTTGGGGACGCTGCGGAAGCTGGGCACCCGCCTGCAGGGCCACCCGGACATGAAGAAGCTGCCGGGGGTGGAGATGTCGACGGGCTCCCTCGGCCAGGGCCTCTCGGCGGCCAACGGCATGGCGCTGGCCGCGAAGCTGGACGGGAAGGACTACCGCGTCTACGTGCTCCTGGGCGACGGGGAGATCCAGGAGGGGCAGGTCTGGGAGGCGGCCATGGCCGCGGCCCACTACAAGCTGGACAACGTTACGGCCATCGTGGACTTCAACGGCTACCAGATCGACGGCCCGGTGACCGAGGTCATGAACCCGGAGCCGATCGCCGCCAAGTGGTGGGCCTTCGGGTGGCGCGTCCTGGAGATCGACGGGCACGACATGCGGGCCATCCTGACGGCCCTGGACGAGGCGCGGGCCACCGAGGGCCGGCCGGCGGTGATCGTCGCCCGGACGGTCAAGGGCAAGGGCGTATCCTTCATGGAGGGCCAGGTCGATTGGCACGGGAAGGCACCCAAGGAGGATCAGGTACGGGCCGCCCTGGCGGAATTGGGATAGGGGGGAACGAAGACCGTGCAAGAAAAGATCGCCACCCGCGAGGCCTACGGCAAGGCGCTCGTGAAGCTGGGCGAGGAGCGGCCCGAGGTCGTGGTGCTGGACGCCGACCTGGCCAAGTCGACCAAGACCATAGACTTCAAGAAACGCTTCCCGGACCGCTTCTTCGACTTCGGCGTGGCCGAGGCCAACATGGTCGGCACCGCCGCCGGCCTGGCCGCCTCCGGCAAGGTACCCTTCTGCAGCACGTTCGCCGTCTTCGCCACCGGCCGGGCCTTCGACCAGATCCGCCAGAGCGTGGCCAACACGAAGCTGGGCGTGAAAATCGCCGCCAGCCACGCCGGCCTGACGGTGGGCGAGGACGGGAGTTCGCACCAGTCGGTGGCCGACATCGCCCTCATGCGGGCGCTGCCCAACTTCACGGTTTTCGTCCCGGCGGACGCCGCCGAGGTCGAGGGGGCGGTGCGGGCGGCGGCGGAGACCAACGGACCCGTCTATATCCGCCTCGGGCGCTCGCCGGTGCCCACCCTCCACGGCAAGGACTTCAAGTTCGTGCCGGGCCGGGCGGTCTGGCTGCGCCGCGGGCGGGACGCAACGGTCGTCGCCTGCGGGATCATGGTCGAGGCGGCCCTGCGCGTGGCCGAGGCCCTGGCCGGAGACGGCCTGGAGGTGGGTGTGCTCGACATGCACACCATCAAGCCGCTTGACGCCGAGGCGCTGGCCGAGGCCGCCGCGGCCAGCGGCGCCATCGTCACCGCCGAGGAGCACAGCGTCATCGGCGGCCTGGGCGGGGCGGTGTGCGAGGCCCTGGCCGAGCTTCACCCCGTTCCGGTCAAGCGCATCGGGATCCGGGACACCTTCGGCGAGTCGGGCAAACCCGGCGAACTCCTGATGAAGTACGGCCTGACGGCCGACGGCATCGCCGACGCCGTGCGGGAAGTTGTCAGGCGCAAGGGATAAAAACCGGAAGGGCACAAAACGGGGTTAAGGGGCATTTTCCGAAATGCCCCTTTTTTATGCCTTTTTTGGAGGAAT
Organism: Thermoanaerobacterales bacterium; assembly: GCA_030019475.1. Lineage (NCBI taxonomy): Bacteria > Bacillati > Bacillota > Clostridia > Thermoanaerobacterales > Thermoanaerobacterales bacterium. The sequence goes on from JASEER010000026.1 coordinate 27,978, forward strand.
CAATGCCAAAGCTGTCGAAGTATGGACCCATCCGCCAAGGGGGACGTGAGCCTTTCTTGATCCACTTCTACAACGTCACTAAAATTTACCCTCCGGGAGTACAGGCCCTCACGGACCTTAACCTGCGCATTAAGCGCGGAGACTTCGTCTTCCTGGTCGGCCCCAGCGGCGCCGGAAAATCCACGATCCTCAAACTGATTTTCCGTGAGGAGTTGCCGACCAGCGGGCAGATCTTTTTCCAAGGGCGGAACATCGCCCGCATGCGCGGCCGCCACGTCCTGACCATGCGCCGCCGCATCGGCATGGTCTTTCAGGACTTCCGGCTGCTCCCCCAGAAGACGGCCTTTGAGAACGTGGCCCTGGCCCTGGAGGTGGTGGGCGCCTCCCGGCGCGAGATCGCGGCCCGGGTGCCGGGGGTTATGGAACTGGTGGGCCTCTCGGAGAAGGAAGGCTTCCTGCCCCACCAGCTTTCCGGAGGCGAGCAGCAGCGGGTCGCCCTGGCCCGCGCCCTGGTGCGCCAGCCCCTCTTAATCCTCGCCGATGAACCGACGGGCAACCTGGACCCCGAGACCTCCTGGGGCCTGATGGAGCTGTTCAGCAAGATCAATAAGGCGGGGACGACGATCGTCATGGCGACCCACGCCTGGGACATCGTGGACCGCATGCAGCGGCGCGTCGTCGCCCTTGAGAAGGGGCGCATCGTGCGGGACGAGGAACAGGGGAGTTACAGCAATGTTTAGGATTACGGTTTACTGCATCCGGCAGGCGGCCATCGCCCTGGTCCGCAACTTCTGGCTGGGGCTGGCCTCGGCGGGGATGATCGCCGTCTCGCTGTGTATCCTGGGCGCTTTCCTGCTTGTCGCCCTGAACGCCAACCAGTGGATGCGCGGCGTCGAGTCTGAGGTCGAGATCAACGTCTTCCTGGCCCCCGAGGCGGAAGCGTCCGAGATCGGGGAGAAAATAGAGGCCCTGTCGGGCGTCACCCGCTGCACCTTCGTCCCCAAGAGCCAGGCCCTGCGCGAGATGAGGGAGTCGCTGGGCGATAAGAGCGACATCCTGGAGGGTCTGGAGGAGGACAACCCCCTGCCCGACAGCTACCGCGTACAGGCCGCCCGCGCCGAGCTGGTGCCGGCCGTCGCCGAAAAAATTGAGGACCTGCCGGGGGTGGACCGGGTCAACTACGGCCAGGGGGTGGTCGAAAAGGTGATCATGATCACCCGCTGGTTGAATGTCGTTTCCCTGGTCGCCGCCGGGCTGCTGGCCGCGGCCGCCGTCTTCCTGATCGTGACCACCGTGCGGCTCTCGGTCGTCGCCCGGCAGCAGGAGATCAGCATTATGAAGTTCCTGGGGGCCAGCAACTGGTTCGTGCGCGCGCCCTTCCTGATGGAGGGGATGACGGTGGGCCTGATGGGGGGCCTGGCGGCGGTGACCGCGCTGGGCCTGGGCTACTACTACCTGGCCCTGCAGGTTGACCGGGCGTCCCTGCTCTTTTTCCAGTTGGTGACCGACCCCTACCTGCTCCTGCCGGTCTTCGGCGGCCTCGTGGCGCTGGGCCTCGGCATGGGCGGCCTGGGCAGCGTCGTGTCGATGCGGAAGTTCTTGAACGTGTAAGTGCGAAGGGGTGATCCGATTTGCGACGTTCCTGGTGGCGGATGATGCTGGTCATCGCCCTGGTCGCCGGCCTGCTCGCCGGGGTGCCGGGCGCCGGCTGGGGGGGGAACCTCGAGAACCAGCTCAACCAGACGCGCCAGAAGGTGGAGCAGAAAAAGCGTCAGGTCAGCGGCGCCAAGTCCACGGTCACCAATTACGCCCAGCAGATCGCCTTCCTGGACCGCTCCATCGACCAGAAGAGCCGCGAACTCGACAGCCTGAGCGGCGCCCTCCGGGACGCGACCTTCCGTGTCCTGACCGCCGAGCGGCAACTGGCGGACACCGAGGCCGACCTGGAGGAGAAGAACGACCTCCTGCGCCGGCGCATTGTGAGCATCCACGAGGCGGGAAGGGTCGGGTACCTGGAGGTGCTTTTCGGGGCGAAGGACTTCAACGATTTCGTCACGCGTATGGAGTTCCTGCGTCAGATCGTCGCCCGGGACGTGGGCCTTATCGAGCAGGTCCAGGCCAAGCGGGACGAGGTTCAGGCCCGAAAGGAGGCTCTGGAGCAGGAGCGGCGGCGCATCGCCTCTCTGCGTGCCGACCAGGAGGCCACCTACCGCGCCCTGACCAACGAGGAGCGGGCGAAGCGGGAACTACTCGCCGGAGCGCAGAGGAACCTCAGCCAGCTCGAAAAGGAACTGGACGCCCTGGAGCGTCAGGAGCAGCAGATCCTGGACGAGATCGCCCGGCAGCGCGCGGGCAAGGGCGGCGTCCAGGCGGAGGGGCCGTTCACCTGGCCCTGCCCGGGGCATACCGCGATCTCGTCCGATTACGGTAACCGCATTCACCCCATCCTCCGCGTCCAACGCTTTCACGACGGGATCGACATCCCGGCGCCCAGCGGCGCCCGCGTCGTGGCCGCTCAATCGGGAAAGGTCATCTACGTGGGTACTTTGCAGGGCTACGGGAAGGTGATCATGCTGGATCACAACAACGGTTTGACCACCCTCTACGCCCACCTCTCAAGCCAGGACGTCGCCGAGGGGGAAACCGTGGTCAAGGGCCAGACCATCGGCAAGGTGGGCAGCACGGGCTGGTCGACCGGGCCGCACCTGCACTTCACGGTGCGTTCCAACGGGTCTCCGGTGAACCCTCACCAGTACGTTTAGCCTCTTACCGCTGCCGCATGCTCGGTATTTCGGCGGTTACAGTCACAAGTCACAATATTAAAGATAAAGTCTTTCGGGGGTGGCCTCCACGGCGCCCCCGTTAGTTTTTTTAGTGAACGGCTGTAAGCTCATGGTATAAGGGTAATGTACTTTATCGTTGTAATCATATGCAGGCAGCCGTAGGGCCTTTACGGGCAGGCCCCAACGACTGCCTGCAACTCAATGGATCAAGGAACTGGTTTTGCTGTTATGGATCAGCGGGTTAAACATGAGGAGCCCTTAAAACGGGATAACAAAACGGCTGCCGGAGATGCCGGGCAGGAAACGCCGTGCAGCGAAAGGGCATTTTTTCGCCTGGTTCCCGGCGTAGGTGAAGTCGGCATTTTTTCCACGGCGATGGAAAAGGTTTTCGGGCAAGCAAAAAAGCTGCACGCCGACCGTTTGGTACCCGTCCTTATCGAAGGCGAGACGGGTACGGGCAAGGACATAGTCGCCCGGTATATCCACCATGGCGAAGAGAACGTCACAGAGCCGTTTGTTACCTTGAATTGTGCGGCCATTGCCCCGGGCAACGCGGAAAACGAGCTGTTCGGTTACGTGCCCGGAGCCTATAACGGCGTCTTGCTGAAAGGGAAAAAGGGTTGGCTTGACATGGCCCAGCGCGGAACTCTGTTTCTGGATCATGTCGCCGAAATGCCTCTCAACGTCCAGGCCAAACTGCTACGGGTGATCGAGGACTGGGCTTTTTTCCGGGTCGGCGGCTTGAGAAGGGTCGAGGCGGACGTCAGGATTATTTGCTCCACTAACGCTAACCTATCGGCAAAGGTGGAAAAAGGGGCGTTTCGTGCCGATCTGTATTACCGCCTGAGTGTCGCCCGTCTCTATCTTCCCCCACTGCGCCAACGTAAGGAAGAAATCCTGCCTCTTGCCCATATGTTTCTCACACGGTTTGCCCACGAGAAAGGGAAGAAGTTCCGGGAAATCAGCGCCGAGGCGGCCCGGATGCTTACCGCCTATGAATGGCCGGGTAACGTGCGAGAGCTTAAGAACGCTGTAGAGCTGGCTGCATTAATGTGGGACGATGTCGTCTTGCGGCCCGCACACCTGGAAATCGCTATTGGAGCCAGATCCGTGGCCGGGCCCCCGCATGCGGAGGTAATAGACTGTAAGAATTTCTCTCTCCCCCTTGAAGGACTGCCGCTTGAAGAGTACAACAGCCGTATCATTCTTAAAGCACTGGAGATGCATTACGGTAATAAGACCAGGACGGCGAGATATCTGGGTATTTCGCGCCGGTCCCTTGATTGCCGTCTGAAACGCCTCAGTAATTCACCTATATGAGCACCCCTGTACCTTTGAGTGCACCTATAGGTATATTTTTTCTATCTAATCTGGCTTTGATACTTACAAGTTGCAAGGGTTGAAGGACCACGCAAGGTCCTACACATTATGCGACATTATTTGTCTGGCATTAATGGTGTCGAAATTTGTTGTAATCTAAAATAGTTCATAGACCCGCTCAGGGCAAAGTCACCGAAAGGTGGCGACGCAAAGCTACAGGGGCTAAGGCGGTATGCCGCTATGCCCGCCAGTTGCCGGGTAAGGTCCAGAATTTATGTCTTCTGGCATCGGACCCGCCCCAACCGGCACGGGTCTTTTTGATTTATGGGCAAACAGGATGTCCCACGTAAGCAAGGAGGTGATTTAGTTGTCCGAGGCGCAACTGGTTATCTTCGGAGCGGGCGGGAACTGCTACGCGCTGGATATCGCCGATGTGCTGTCAATGGCCACTTAAAAATCTGCACTTTTGGCCACTAGAAAATCGTCATTTTCGGTCACGAAAAGTCGTCAACTAGATCCTGGAAAGAGTCTTCTCATCCCTCCTTTGCCTGCATGAGTTTGGGCGGCACCAAACGGTTGCGCACCCGATAGCTGTCCCCACGCAGGGTAATCACATGAGCGTGGTGTAACAGACGGTCCAGAAGGGCGGCCGCCGTGCCGGGGCTGGCAAACAAGGTTCCCCA
>JASEER010000027.1 GCA_030019475.1 Thermoanaerobacterales bacterium
GGTTCACTTCCACGGTGCTCAGCCTTTCGTCCCAGGTGTCAACGGGCACCCCAACCGCCGCCTGCAGGTCGGCCGCAAAGGCAACAGCCTTTTCCCCGGCCGGGCCCAGGGTACCGTCCATATTTTTCGGCAGTCCCACCACGATCCGGCCGACGCCGAGCCGCCGCGCCAGCCCGGCGATACGGGCCAGGTCCTCCTCCGGCCCCTTGCGCTCGATGACTTCCAGGGCCTGAGCGATAAGCCCGCTCTCGTCGCTCACCGCCACGCCGATGCGGCGGTCTCCGAGGTCCAGTCCTAGAATGCGCAAACTTAGATCACCTTGATACAGAAGTCGGGACAGGCGGCAGCGCAATACCCGCACAGGCAGCAAAGGCCGGGGTCGACATCCGGCTGCTCCCCGTTAGGTACGAGAGCGTGGGCATGGCAGGCCGCCACGCAGGAACCGCAGCCGAGGCACCAGTCATCAATGTGCAGCCGCCGCGGGGTACACCGAAGAACATCGACAAGGTCCTGCGGTATCTCCTGTCCGCTGAATACACGCACGTTATACTCCCCTTCGGGTACGGACCTTCATTCCATAAACGCCCTTTCCGACCGCGTGGGCGCGCCCCACGGCGGCCAGCATCTCTTCCGCCGTCCCGTCGCGAATGCCGATCCCGCGGATATTATACAGGGGATGAAAACCATCATCTCCCCGGTATACGCATAAGACTTGGTGGCGATGACGGCCTCGTAACGTCCGTCCCGCAGGGCCTCGCGGACGTAGGGATGGGTCTTATAAAGCTCGGCGAAGTCGATGAAATTCAACCCAAGAGCTAAGGCGTGCCGAATAACGCACGCCCCTTCCTCCGTGGGCAGGGCCGCCTGCAGCGGGCTGATGGTTAAAGTGCCGAAACAAAGGCGTGAGACGACCAAGCCGGTCGTCCCCAGGGCACGATACTTCAATCGTCATCCTCCGCTGAAGAAGGCCTATTTCTGCACGGGATCGTTCACCGCCAGGTAACTCCTCAAGAGTTCCTCCAGGAGTTCATCACGTTCCAGCCGCCGAATCAAGTTGCGAGCGTTCTTGTGGCTTGTAATATAGGCCGGGTCCCCGGAGATCAGGTAACCGACCATCTGGTGGATCGGGTTATACCCTTTCTCCTTCAGAGCCTCGTACACTGTCAGCATGATTTCCGGGATCACCGCCGCCTTTTCCGGCGGTCGCTCAAAACGCACCGTGTGTTGTGACCGGTCCTGATCCATACCCCACCCTCCCACGAGTTATACTGTCTTATGCAGTGTATTCCACGCCGGCAGCGGGTTTCCTGCGCAAATATTAGATAACATGGGATATAACTACAGCGGCCGTTAGCGTCCTTCCTCAGCCGTTGCCTGAGAACGGAGCGACCTCAGCACCGCGGTACGGGCCCTCTCCAGAGCTTCGTTGAGGCGCACCGGCTCCTTGCCGCCGGCCTGGGCCATCTCCGGCCGCCCGCCGCCTCCACCGCCGACGATGGCCGCCGCTTCCTTGACTATCTGCCCGGCGTGAAGGCCCCTGGCGGTGAGGCCACGGTCCACGGCGGCCACCAGGTTGACGCGTTCACCTGTAGCCGCGCCAAGGACAATAACCGCTGGACCGAGGCGGTCCCGGAGCACATCGACCAACCCGCGGAGTTCGGCCATCTCCCGCGGCCGGACGCGCGTGACAAGTACCTTCACCCCGTTATGCTCCCGGGCTTGCCCCAGGATGTCCAGTACCTCCGTCGCGGCCACCCGGTCCCGCAGGTGTTCGTTTTCGCGTTCCAGGCTCTTGACGGTGCGCACCAGGCCCTCGACGCGATCCACCACCTGCTCCGGCGCGGCCTTGAGGGCCCTGGAAATCGCCTCGACCTGCACCTCCCGCTGCAACAGGTGGGCCAGAGCCGCCTCCCCCGTAAGCGCCTCGATGCGGCGCAGTCCCGCACCGACGCTTCCCTCACCGGTGATCTTGAAAAGCCCGATGGTTCCGGTCGACGGGACATGCGTTCCGCCGCAAAGCTCCATGCTGAAGTCACCCACCCGGACGACCCGTACCGTGTCGCCGTACTTCTCTCCGAAAAGGGCGGTCGCCCCCAGTTCACGTGCGTGCTCGTAAGAAGTGGTGAAAGCGTCCACCGGCAGGTCGTTGAAGACGGCGGCGTTGACTTCCTTTTCCACACGCGCCAGTTCCTCGGCCGTCGGAGCCTGGTAGTGCGTGAAGTCGAAGCGCAGCCGGTCGGGCGCCACAAGCGACCCTGCCTGATTGGCGTGTTCGCCCAGCACGTCCTTCAAGGCCCGGTGCAACAGGTGGGTGGCGGTATGGTTACGGCAGACGGCCCGTCTTCGTACGGCGTCCACGGCCACTTTGACCGTCTGCCCTTCGCGCAGGTTCCCCTCGGTGATTTCGACCCGGTGCAGGAAAAGGCCGTCCACAGGGCGCACGACCTCCGTCACCCGTGCCTTAAGCCCGCTCGCGTCCATAACGACGGCGTGGTCGGCCACCTGCCCGCCCCCCTCGGCGTAGCAGGGGGTGACATCGAACACCGCCTCAACCGTCTCTCCGGGGCCGGCCGCCGGGGCCCGCCGGTCATCGGCGAGGATGGCGGCCACCCGGCATACGGACTCCAGTTCGGTGTACCCGACAAACCTGGTTTCCCCCAACTCGTCGCGCAAATCCCGGTAGAAAGCCCCGCGCTCGGAAATGTACTCGCTCTGCCCGCGGGCGGCGCGGGCGCGCTCGCGTTGCGCCTCCATCGCCGTGCGGAATCCGCTCTCATCCACCGCCAGCCCTTGCTCCGCGACAATCTCGCGGGTAAGTTCGAGCGGAAAGCCGTAGGTATCATACAGCCGAAAGGCGGTCTCCCCGTCCAGAACCGTCCCGCCTCGAGCCCGCACGCTTTCGATCTCGCGGCCCAGGATCTCGATCCCAACCGTCAGTGTCTGCGAGAACCGCTCCTCTTCGTGCCGGATAACCCGCCGGATATGGTCAGAGAGGCGTTTGAGTTCGGGGTAGGCCGAGGCCATCTGGGCGATGACGGCGCCGGCCACCTCGTGGAGGAAGGCCGTCCGGCGCCCAAGGAGAAACCCCAAGCGCGCCGCGCGCCGGAGAAGGCGGCGAATGACGTAACCGCGGCCCTCGTTGGATGGCAACACGCCGTCGCCGATGGCGAAGGTGACGGCCCGGCCGTGATCGGCGATCACCTTGAGGGCCAGGTCCACATTCTCCTCCGAGCCATACCGTACGCCGAGGAGCGCCGCCGTATGGTCCATTACCTCGCGGAAGAGGTCGGTGTCGAAATTCGTGGGCACCTTTTGGAGCACGGAGGCCACCCGTTCAAGGCCCATACCCGTGTCGATCCCCCTGCGTTCCAGGGGGTGGTACTCCCCTTGCTCGTTCCGGAAAAACTGGATAAAGACCAGGTTCCAGATCTCGAGGTAACGGTCACAGTCGCACCCCGGGGCGCATTGCGGGTTGCCGCATCCCCGTTCCGGGCCCAGGTCATAGTAGATCTCAGAACACGGACCGCAGGGCCCGACTCCGATCTCCCAGAAGTTTGTATCCTTGCCGAGACGTACAATGCGCTCCGGGGGAACCCCCTCCCCGCGCCAGTGCTCGAAGGCTTCGTCGTCATCGAGGTAGATGGAGATCCACAACCGCCCCGGGTCCAGGCCCAGCTCCCGGGTAACGAACTCCCATGCCCAGGGGATGGCCTTTTCTTTGAAATAGTCGCCGAAGGAGAAGTTGCCGAGCATCTCAAAGAAGGTGTGGTGCCGCGCCGTGCGCCCGACCTGTTCGATGTCCGGAGTGCGCAGGCACTTCTGGCAGGTGACGGCGCGCCGGAAATGGGGGGTGGCGGCGCCGGTGAAATATGGTTTGAACGGCACCATCCCCGCCGCCGTCCACAGGAGGCTGGGGTCGTTGGCGGGAATGAGCGAGGCACTGGGTAGTACCCGGTGCCCGCGTGCCGCAAAGAAGTCAAGGAATTGTCGCCTGATGTCGCTGCCCCGCATAGTGCCGCTTCTCATCTCCCGCAAAAAGAAAAGGGTTGCCAAGCCCCGGACTTCGTGCTAATTATACAAACTCATGCCAGGGCGGTCAAGAAATGTTACCCCGGCGGGCAGGCGTCATTCGAAAGGCGCCTGGACGGCGGGGATCAACCGCAAAAATCGTTCTTGACAGGGACGGAGGCCGCTGCTATTCTTAGTCAAAACAACTGCATAGCGCTTCAGGTCTCTTATCAAGAGAGGTGGAGGGACTGGCCCTATGAAACCCGGCAACCGGCGCGGTATCCCGCGCGGCGGTGCCAATTCCTGCAGGAGAGAGACATTCTTCTGGCAGATAAGAGGGCAAACGGTCCGTCGGCCCCTTTTCTGTAAGGGGCCTTTTATATTCCATGGGCAGAACGTGGAGGGGTGAGAATGGCCATCGAGAAGACTTACGCAGAGATCAACGAGCGCATTCGGGCCGGCCGGGCCGTGGTCGTCACCGCCGAAGAGGCGGCGGCCATGGTGCGTGAAAAGGGCGTGGCGGAGACCGCCCGCACCGTCGACGTTGTCACGACCGGGACCTTCAGCCCGATGTGCTCCTCCGGGGTCTACTTCAATTTCGGGCATGCCAAGCCGCGGATCAAGGCGCAGCGCATCTGGCTCAACGGCGTGCCCTGCGGCGGGGGTCTGGCGGCTGTGGACGGGTTCCTCGGCGCCACGGCGTTGCCTGAGGACGACCCCGCGAACGCCAACCACCCGGGGGAGTTCCGCTACGGCGGGGGGCATGTCATCCATGACCTGGTGAGCCGCCACGAGATCCACTTCCGCGCTGTAGGGTACGGCACGGACTGTTACCCGCGCCGCGAGGTGGAAACATGGCTGACCATTGATGACATGAACGAAGTCGTCCTCTTCAATCCGCGCAATAGCTACCAAAACTACAATGTGGCCGTAAACCTCGGCCCGCACACGATTTATACGTACATGGGCATCTTAAAGCCCCATCTCGGCAACGCCCATTATGCGACCAGCGGGCTCCTGAGCCCCCTCATGAAGGACCCGTATTTCCGAACCATCGGTATCGGCACCCGGATCTTTCTGGGCGGCGGGGTAGGGCATATCGTCTGGCACGGCACGCAGCACTTCCCATCAGTCAAGGAAGGGCCGGTGCCGGGCTCGATCGTGGCCGCCGGCGGAACACTGGCCGTGATGGGCGATCTGAAACAAATGCGGCCCGAATGGCTCGTAGGGGCGAGCATCGTGGGTTACGGGGTAAGCCTTTTTGTCGGCATCGGCCTGCCGATCCCGGTCCTTAACGAAGAGATCCTTTATTATGCCGCGCTTGGCGACGAACAGCTTTACGCGCCGGTTGTCGATTATAGCAAGGCTTACCCGCAGCGTCAGCCGGACACCCTCGGACTGGTAAGTTACGGGGAACTGAAGTCCGGACGGATCACGGTCTGCGGCAAGGATGTGCCCACGGCCCCGCTGTCGAGCTTCCCGCGGGCCCGGGAGATCGCGGCCACGCTGAAGGACTGGATCCGGTCCGCGCGCTTCTTCCTGGCCGAACCGACCCAGCTCCTGCCCCCACCCGGGGCCGGTTTACAAGCCAACGTCCTGGACATCCGCCCGCCGAAAGGAGAGTGATCCGGCATGCCCACCAAGCGCATCGTGCTGCGTTTTCCCGCGTCCGTCGCCGACCGGCCGATTATCTCTTACCTGGTAAAGGACTACAACCTGGTCATCAACATCCTGAAAGCCAACATCAACCCTCACAAGGAGGGCACCATGGTGATGGAGCTTTCGGGGGATGACTGGGAAGGGGGCCTGAAGTACCTGGAGGCATGCGGTATAGCGGTGCAGCCGCTGACCGAGGAGGTCATCCGGCACGAGGACCGCTGTGTCGCCTGCGGCGCCTGCACCGCGGTCTGCCCGAGCGGGGCGCTCTACCTGGAGCGCCCGGAAATGACCGTCCGCTTCGACGGCGAGCGATGCATTGTCTGCCAGCTCTGCGTCAAGGCCTGCCCGGTCTGGGCAATGGAGGTCCGGTTCTGATTTGAACGCTGAGGTCCGCGCCTACCGCGCCCGCTTTGCGGGTACGAACATGACTTATTTCGAAGTTATGGTTAAAGAAACCGACCTCTGCATCGGCGTCCGCCGCGAACGGATGACCGGGGATTTGCCCCGTCGGGTTGAAACGTTGGTGCGGGAGGCGCGTTCGACGCTCGAAGCCTACATTGCAGCGGATCCCGAGTTCCTGCACACCCTTGAGCCTTATCCTCAACAAGGGGGAATGCCTTCTTTGGCCCGCGAGATGGCCGCGGCCGGCGCCGTCGCCGGGGTAGGTCCCATGGCTGCCGTGGCCGGGGCCTTCGCCGACCTTGTGGGCCGGTACCTTGCCCGTTACTCCAGGGACGTCATCGTCGAGAACGGCGGGGACGTGTTCCTCAAGGCCACGCGCCGCGTAACCGTTGGAGTCTATGCCGGCCGTTCCCCGTTCTCCGAGCGCGTCGGTCTGGAGATTCCACCCGAGGCCACCCCCCTGGGTATCTGCACTTCTTCGGGAACGGTCGGGCACTCCTTAAGCCTTGGCCGCGCCGATGCAGTGGTTATCCTGGCGGAAACGGCCGCCCTGGCCGACGCCGTGGCCACTGCCGCGGCGAACCGCGTCCGCTCGGCGGCCGATCTGCAGGGCGCCGTAGAGTTCGCCCTGGGGCTCACCGGGATTTACGGAGCGGTGGCCATCAAAGACGACCGCCTCGCCGCCTCGGGGGCGGTCAAGCTCGTTCCGCTGTAAAGCCCGGCCCCCAGGGCCGGGCTGTCTATTCTCGCTCGCCGGGAGGATGTAGCGCCCCCCGCGGTATCTCCTCCGGCACGGACGCTTCAGGTAGAGAAGCTAATAAAGGTTTTCGTTATCGGGATCAAAGGCCACCAGGCTGCCGTCTTCGGCGATGTCGAAGAGCTGAACGCCCTCCTTACCGATCCGGTATTCGACGCAGCAGTCCCAGCAGAAATACTGGTCCACGCCCACCTTCCCGGTTGCCCGGCCGCCACAGATCGGGCACTGCAAGGCTGATGCCTCCCCTGTTACCAATGGCCGTAACGGCCTTCACCAGTAGTATGTCCCACTCACACCCCTTTTCACCCTGCGGCCTTAATCAGACCGCCGCCCAGGACCTTATCGCCCTCGTAGAACACGGCGGCTTGTCCGGGCGTTATGGCCGTCTGCGGCTCGCAGAAGAGTACCCGAGCCTCGGTCGTCCCCCCGGCGGTGAAGACCTGAGCCCGGGCCGGCCGCGCATGGTAGCGGATCTGGACCTCCGCGGAGAACTCCTGTGCCGGTGGGCAGCCGGCGATGAAGTGCACCTCCCCCACGGCCATCTCCCGTTGCCTCAACGCATCCGCCGGACCGACGATAAGGGCGTTTTCTTCCCGTACAAAACCGAGGACATAGACAGGGTAGCCCAGCGCGACCCGCAGCCCGCGCCGCTGGCCGATGGTGTAAAACGGCAGGCCCCGGTGCTCGCCGACGACACGCCCGTCCACGGTGCGGATCGGGCCGGGGGCGGCGGCGCCCGGCTCCAGCCGGGTGCGCAGGAACGTGCGGTAGTCATCCTGCGGAATGAAGCAGATCTCCTGGCTCTCTTCACGGATGAAGGGGATCCCCCGCCTCAGAGCATCCCGCCGAACATCTTCTTTGCGTCTTCCCCCCAAGGGGAGCATGATCCGGGCCAGGCGTTCCTGTGAGAGGTGATAAAGCACGTAGCTCTGATCCTTGGCCCGGTCCAGCCCACGCCACAGTTCACGGGCGCCTCCGGCCGTGCGCCGCACGCAGGCGTAATGCCCCGTGGCGAAATAGTCGGCCCCGAGGCGCAGTGCGTACTCCATCAGGGCACCGTACTTGATCCGGCGGTTGCACGCGATGCACGGGTTCGGAGTCAACCCGTCGCGGTAGGCGGAGCAGAAATAATCCACGACATCCCGTACGAAAAGGGGGCCGATCTCGTCCGCCACGTAGTGCTTAAGGCCAAGGTGCTCCGCCACTTTTCCCGCGCGGGCCGCGACCGTGGGAGTCGTCGGCATTGTCACGGCAAACACCCAAAAGCCCTGCTCGCGTAAGAGCAGGGCCGTCATTGAACTGTCGACGCCGCCGCTCAAGGCCACGGCGACGATCCCACGGCTAGCGCTCACGATGGGCCACCACCTGCCGCAGGACCTGCACGAAGTACTCCACGTCGGCATCCGTGTTGCCGTACCCCAGGCTGACTCTGAGCGAGCACCGGGCCGCTTCTGCAGGAACGCCCATCGCCGTGAGAACGTGGGACGGCGCCCGGGAGCCGGAGACACATGCGGAACCGGCGGAAACGGCGATGCCATGGGCATCTAAGGCCGTAAGGACTGCCTCCTCGTCCGCCCCGGCGATGCAGAAGTGGGCCGTGTTGGGCAGGCAGCGTTCCGGCTCCCCGTTCACCAGGACCCCGGGGAGGGCCTCGTATACCCCTTCCACCAATCTGTCACGCAAACGGCGCAGCTCAGCCGCTTTGACCTCCAGCTCGGCAACGGCCAGGCTGCAGGCCTCGCCGAAGCCGACGATCCCCGGGACGTTCTCCGTACCCGGACGCCGGGCCCGCTCTTGTCCCCCGCCGTGGTTGATCGGGGCCCAACGCGTTCCCGGCCGGATCCAGAGGGCGCCCGCCCCCTTCGGCCCGTTCACCTTATGTGAAGACAGTGAAACGAGGTCGGCGTTCAGTTCCCGGACGTTGACCGGGATTTTCCCCAGGCACTGCACGGCATCGGTGTGGAAGATGACCCCGTGCTCGCGGGCGATGGCGGCGATTTGAGGTACCGGCTGAACGGAACCGACCTCGTTGTTGGCGTACATGACGGAAATGAGGATCGTGCCGGGCCGGATGGCCGTGCGCACCGCATCCGGATCAACGATGCCACTCCTGTCGACGGGTACGACCGTCAGGTCGAACTCGCCGGCGGTCAGGAACTCGGCACAGGTGTCCAGCACGGCGTGGTGTTCGACGGCTGAGATGATGATGTGCTTGCCCCGGGAGCGGTTGTGGTAAGCGACGCCTTTCAGGGCCAGGAAGTCGGCCTCCGTGCCCCCGCTGGTAAAGACGATGTCCGCGGCATCGGCGCCGATGGCCGCCGCGATTTGTCCCCGCGCCTTTTCCATCCCCTCGCGTGCCTCCCGCCCGAAGGAATGGATGCTTGAAGGGTTGCCGAAGCGCTCCTGCAGGAAGGGGAGCATGGCCTCGACGACCTCCGGCCGTACCGGTGTGGTGGCATTATGGTCGAGGTATACCCTGCGCAACGCTGATCGCCCCTTACAAATGTCCGGCTTCTGGCGGAAGTCTACCATTGCCGCCTGTCCCTGTCAAACTCCGTTTCCGCTTTCCGCCCGCGGCCCCCGCCCGCCGCCCATGGACTTATGGTATGATAGTCTGGAGTGACCCTTGACATCCTTTCCCCGGGAGGCGCGCTTTGCTACACGGAATCTACATCATTGACGCCGACAATACCCTTTGGGACACCCACGGGGTCTACCTGGAGGCCTATCGCCGAATGGTGCAGGCCCTGCAGGAGGCCGGCTACGCCTTCGCGGAAGATTTCGGCTCGGTTTACCTTTCGATCCGTACCGCCGACCGGACCATCGCCCGGACGCTGCACGACTATGAATATGATTTCACGCTCCTGGCCCTCGCTCTCGTTCACCACGCCGGGGGATCGGAGCCCGAGGAAGCTGCGCGCCGGGCGCTGTCCGCCCCCCGCGCGGGCCGGGAATGGAGAGCCGCTTCCCTTGCGGCAAGTCGTTTCTACGCTTACCATGACTCGACCCCGCCGGCCCTGTTCGAGCACGCGGGCGAGACCCTGGCCGCATTGAAGCACCTCGGCAACGTCTTGATCCTTCACTCCGAGGGACAGCCGGAACGCGTCCGCCAGACCCTCGCCGTGCACGGGCTCACCGACTTTTTCCATGACCTGGTCCTCGAGTACAAGTCACCCGCGTCCTTCGCCCGCGCCCGGGCCATAGGGCGCGAGTTTTACCGCTGGATCGCCGATATTCCTCCGCGTGACTGTGTCGTCGTCGGCGACTCGCCGCAACGCGACATCCTCTTCGGCAACCTGATCGGGGCCCACACCATCATGAAGCCGGGCGGCTTTTGGGGCGGAGACATCCCCGAAGACCCGCTGCAGCAACCCGAGTACCTGGTCACCCACCTGGGCGAGATCCTGTCCCTCAAAGACCGCCGCCGCGCCGGTTAAGCCCGACACCGGTGCAACACGCAAAAAGGGCCGCGTCCTGCAGCCCTTTTTTGTACTCCTCATGACGATAAACCCCACGATGCCGTTGGCCTTCCAAAGTTCCTGAACCCTATCTCAGATAGGGGGGTGCCCTCCTCACTGCTTTTTGCTTCCACGACGTGAGGCCTGCAAGCCACAGCGAGAGTCAGGCTCCCAATGTTTTGGTGTTGGCTCAGAACTTCAGAACCGGCCACGGGCATTGTAGGGTTTGTGGTTCCTGGTCATCATCTTATCATAGACCGTCCGGCGTGGCAAGGGCTTCAGAAACCGGCCGGTGGCGCTCACTTGGCGTGCCCCTCCCTGCGGTCCGCCGCCCCGGGAGCAATGCTTTTGATGAACAGCTCCCGCAGCTGACCGGGAGCCACGGTACCCGGTGCGCCGGTCATGGGGTCGGCGGCGCTCTGCGTCTTCGGGAAGGCCATTACATCGCGGATGGTCTCCCTCCCCGCCAGAAGCATCACCAACCGGTCAAAGCCGAACGCGATGCCCCCGTGCGGAGGGGTGCCGTATTCAAAAGCGTCCAGCAAGAACCCGAACTTTTCGTACGCTTCTTCGGGCGACAGCCCGATGGAGCTAAAGACCCGCTCCTGCACGTCCCGCCGGTGGATACGGATGCTTCCGCCGCCGATTTCCACTCCGTTGAGGACCAGGTCGTAAGCTCGCGCCCGCACCCGGCCCGGATCGCTTTCCAGAATCGGCAGGTCATCCTCTTTAGGGGCCGTGAACGGGTGGTGGACTGCCACCCAGCGCTTCTCCTCTTCATCGTATTCGAGCAACGGGAAGTCCGTAACCCAGACGAAAGCCAACTCTTTCCCCGCGGTGAGCCCGAGACGGTCGGCGAAGTGCAGGCGCAGGGCTGAGAGGGCGAAGGCCACAACGTCCGGGCTGTCGGCGACGAAGAAGACGGCGTCGCCCGGCCCGGCCCCGACGCGTTCCGTAATCGCTGCGATTTCTTCCCCGGAGAAGAACTTGGCAATCGGGGACTTCACACCGTCCCCGGCCAGAAGCAGATAGGCCAGCCCTCGGGCTTTATGCGCCTGGGCGAAGGCCGTCAGCTCGTCCAGTTCCTTGCGGGTCAGGTCCGCGGCCCCGGGCACGCGCAGACCCTTGACCCGGCCGCCGCCCTCGACGGTGGAGCGGAAGACCTTGAACGCGCAAGCGGCGGCGATGTCAGAAAAATCGGCCAACTCCAGGCCGAAGCGTACATCCGGCTTGTCCGTGCCGTAGCGCGCCATGGCCTCGGCGTAGGTAAGGCGCGGGAAAGGCGTCCTCACGTTCAGGTTTAAGGTATCGTAGACGAGGCGGGAGATCAGCCTCTCCGTAAGGCCGGTGACGTCCTCCTCTTCGACGAAGGACATCTCCATGTCGACCTGGGTGAACTCCGGCTGCCGGTCCGCACGCAGATCCTCGTCGCGGAAACAGCGCACGATCTGGAAGTACCGCTCCAGGCCCGCGACCATCAAGATCTGCTTGAAGAGCTGCGGCGACTGCGGCAGCGCGTAAAACCTCCCGGGATTCAAGCGGCTCGGGACGAGGAAGTCCCGCGCCCCTTCCGGGGTGCTCCGGGTGAGCATGGGCGTCTCGATTTCCAGGAACCCTTCCGCGTCGAGGAAATCGCGCACGCTCTTGGCGGCACGGTGGCGCAGGATCAAGGCCCGCTGCATCTCCGGCCGCCTGAGATCAAGGTAACGGTAGCGGAGGCGGATGGTCTCGTCGACATCGATGCCATCCTCGATGTAAAACGGCGGGGTCTTGGCGCGGTTGAGGACGCGCGCCTCGTCGATGTAAACCTCGACCTCCCCCGTCGCCAGGTTCGGGTTGACCGTTCCCTCCGGCCGTTTCCGTACCTCCCCGATGACGGCGAGGACGTATTCCGGACGCACGGCTTCGGCGATGCGGAAGGCTTCTGCCGCGACGTCCGGACTGAAGACCACCTGCACGATACCCGTACGGTCACGCATGTCGACGAAGATTAAGCCCCCGTGATCCCGCCGGCGTTGCACCCAGCCCATTAAGACCGCGCGCCGGCCGACGTCATCCACGCCGACCCGGCCGCAGCCGTGGGTGCGTTTCAGGCCGGCCATACTTGCCAGTTCCAAGACTACCAGACCTCCATTTTCGGATCACCCGGAAAATCGGGTCTCTTCTCGGCCAATCGCTGCCGCAGATAGGGCGCCAAGCCGTTAAGGGCGACCTCTTCCTGCCGCCCGCTCTCCATGTCGCGTACGGTCGCCGCCCCGCGGGCGGCCTCGTCCTCGCCGACGATGACGACAAAGCGTGCGCCGAGCCTTCCGGCATGCTTCATCTGTGCCTTCAGGCTGCGCCCGGTGTAGTCGTGGTCGCACGCCACACCGCTGCGCCTCAGGGTTACCAGGAGAGCGGTCGCCGTTTCCCACGTATTGCCGGCCGTAGCCAGGAAGGCGTCCGGCGGCCGGCGCCCGCCGACCTCGGGGTGCTGCTGCGCCAGGAGGAGCAGTGTCCGCTCCAATCCCAGGGCCACCCCCACCCCGGGCACCCCCGGTCCGCCAACGGTCCGGACCAGGCCGTCGTAGCGTCCGCCCCCGCCGACCGCGCTCTGGGCACCGACCCCGGCGGCCAGTATCTCAAAAGCCGTTCTAGTATAATAGTCGAGGCCCCGCACCAACCGGGGGTCGATAACGTAGCTGACCCCGACAATATCGAGGGTGCGGCGCACTTCGGCGAAGTGGGCGCGGCATTCATCGCAGAGGCAGTCCAGCGGGGTAGGGGCTCCCGCTCCCGCCTCCCGGCACCCGGCCTCCTTGCAGTCCAAAAGCCTTAACGGGTTGCGCTCCAACCGGCCGCGGCAGTGCGGGCAGAGCCCGTCCATGCGCGCCTCGAAATACCGCCGCAGGCGTTCCCGGAGCACCTGCCGGCACATGGGGCAGCCGACACTGTTCAGGTGCAGTTCCAGGCCGGTGATGTCCAGGGAACGGTAGAATTCCATGGCCAGGGTGATGATTTCCGCATCAGCCGCCGGGGCCGCGGCCCCGAAGATCTCGGCCCCGAACTGGTGGAACTGCCTGAACCGCCCGGCCTGCGGCCGGTCGTGCCGGAACATGGGGCCGATGTAATAAAGCTTTACGGGCTGGGGCCCGGCCTGCAGGCGGTTTTCCAGGTAAGCCCTGGCCGCCGGGGCCGTCCCCTCGGGCCGTAGGGTCAGGCTCCGCCCGCCCTTGTCCTGGAAGGTGTACATTTCCTTCTCCACGATGTCCGTAGCGTCACCCACGCCGCGCAGGAACAGTTCCGTATGCTCAAAGACGGGGGTGCGCAGTTCTCCGTAGCACCAGTTCCGGCACAGCTCGTGGGCCAGCGCCTCGATGTACTGCCAGCGCTCCACGTCGCCCGGGAGGATGTCATTCGTGCCCCTGGGTCTCGACGTTAACATCGCCATTCTTCCCCGTTTCAAAACTCAACTCCCGCCCCAGCCCGGACGGGAGCTTTCTTTCGAGATTCTATTGCAGCAACGGCGGGATGTCAAGATTATCCGCCTTCCCCGGGGTTGCCGGGGGGATTCACCTCTTTTCACCATTCGGTGGCGAGGTAAGGGTTCTCCCGCCGTTCGTCCCCGATACTGCTCGCGGGGCCATGCCCGGGATAGACCACCGTTGCGTCGTCAAGGGGCAGCAGCTTCTCCCGAATGCTGGCCAGGAGAACGCGAAAGTCCCCGCCATGGAAATCGGTACGCCCCACGGCGCCGGCGAAGAGGGTATCCCCCGTGAAAACGATCCCCTCCCCGTGCAGGCACAGGCCCCCGGGCGTGTGCCCGGGAGTGTGCAGGACGGTGAAGGACAGCCTCCCGGCCCGCACCCTGTCCCCGTCGCTGAGCAGGCGATCGGGCACCGGCAGCCTGGCCACCCCGGTGAAGAAGGTGGACAGGTTACCCTCGGGATCGGCGAGAAGCGCCTCTTCGGCCCTGTGGCAGAGAAGCTCCGCCCCGGTGGCCTTCCGGAGAGCGGCAGCGGCCCCGGCGTGGTCCCAGTGGCCGTGGGTGAGGACGATTGCCCGCACGTGCAGGCCAAGGCTTTCAACACGGCGTCCGATGACCGGGGCGTCGCCCCCGGGGTCAATCACCAGGGCCTCCTTGCTCTCGCGGCAGCCCACGATATAGCAGTTCACGGCCAACTCGCCGAGGACCAGGGTCTCGAGGATCACCAGCCTCACCATCCCTCTTCAAGGTTCAAGCACTTGTGGAGGCCATCACCCCGGCGGCTTGCAGAACGAGACGCTCTCCGTAGCCTCCTAGAACGCCCTGCGGCTGTCGAGGAGAAGCGTCACCGGCCCGTCGTTGACGATCTCCACCACCATATGCGCCCCGAAGCGCCCCCGCGCCACCGCAAAGCCCAACCCCTCGCAGTACCGGCAAAAGCTCTCGTAGAGCATTTTCGCCTGCCCGGGAGGAGCGGCCGCCGAGAACCCGGGCCGGCGTCCTTTCCGGCAGTCCCCGTAAAGCGTGAACTGGGAAACGACCAGCAGGGCACCCCCGACATCGCCCAGCGCCAGGTTCATCTTGCCGTCCCGGTCCTCGAACACCCTCAAGGCAACGATCTTTTCCGCGAGATAGCGGACGTCGTCCTCGTTGTCTTCGCGCCCCACCCCGAGCAGCACCACGAAGCCCCGCCCGATCTCCCCGACAGGCGTTCCATCCACGTCCACCGCGCCCCGTTGCACGCGTTGCACCACGGCCCGCATTCGCCGCCCCCCTAAACCGATCTCCGGACCTCGAACACGTCCCGGATCTTCTGCAACTTGTTAAGCGTAAACTGGAACTGCTCCAGGTCGCGTACCTCCAGCGTAAGGTCGATGGTGGCGTCGCGTTCCCGGCCTCCCCGGGCGGTGACCCAGGAGGCGCTGATCTTCATATCGGCCAGGGCGTTCATGACGTCGCCCAGCAGGCCGGGCCGATCCAGACCGACAACTTCGAGCCGTACCTGGAACGGCTGGTCAAAGTGCCCGTCCCATTTGACCTCGACCAGACGTTCCTTTTCCTTCGCCTGCCAGTGGACCACATTACGGCAGTCGGCGCGATGCACCGAAACCCCCCGGCCGCGCGTTATATACCCGACGATCGGATCCCCGGGGACCGGGTTGCAACAATGGGCCAGACGGACCAGCACGTTTCCTGCATCCTTGACCAGGATGCCGTGCATCGCCTTCGACCAGCGGCGGCTGTCGGGACGCAGTTCCGGTATTTGCGGCGCCGGCCGTGCCTGTTCCTTCAAGCGCTGCACCACGGTTGCCGGTGCGATGACTCCAAGGCCGACGGCGGCGTACAGGTCTTCCATGCTGTTGAGTGTGTACCGGCGCCCGACCTCCAGGGCTTTTTCACTCCGCAGCAGTTCCAGGTCGAGGCCCTGCTTCTTGGCTTCCCGTTCGAGGGCCTCCCGGCCGCGGCCGACGTTATCCTCCCTCTGCTCTTTCTTGAACCAGTTGCGGATCTTCGTCTTGGCCTGGGAGGTCTTGACGATGGCCAGCCAGTCGCGGCTCGGAGCCGGGTGCTTGGCGGTAATGATCTCCACGATGTCGCCGTTCTTCAGCCGGTAGTCCAGCGGGACCAGGCGCCCGTTAACGCGCGCTCCGATACAGCGGTGACCGATGTCGGTGTGGATACGGTAGGCGAAATCAAGGGGGATCGACCCGGCCGGAAGTTCGATCACATCCCCATGCGGAGTAAACACGAAGACGACATCGGCGAAGATATCGATTTTCAGGCTCTCCATGAACTCCCGCGCGTCGCGGAGTTCGTGCTGCCAATCCATAAGCTGGCGCAACCACGCCAGCTTGGCGTCAAACTCGCGGTCCCCCCGCCCGCCGGCCTTGTAACGCCAGTGGGCGGCGATACCGTACTCGGCCGTCCGGTGCATCTCCCAGGTCCGGATCTGGATCTCGACCGGCCTCCCCTTGGGCCCGACGACGGTCGTGTGCAGCGATTGATACATGTTGGACTTGGGCATTGCGATGTAGTCCTTGAAGCGCCCGGGTATCGGCTTGAAGATGGTGTGCACGACCCCCAGGGTGGCGTAGCAGTCGCGGACACTGTGAACGATAATCCGTACCCCGCTGACATCGTAGATGTCGGCCAGATCTTTTTCCTGGTCCACCATTTTGAGGTAAATACTGTAGAGATGTTTCGGGCGCCCCTGGATGTCGGCAGTGATGCCCACTTCCTGGATTTTGGCCTCCAGGATGTCGATGACTTCCTGGATTTGCCTTTCGCGGACCGCCCTCGTTTCGGCCAGGTTCGCCGCCAGGCTGTGGTAGGACTCCGGTTCGAGATAGCGGAAGGCCAGGTCCTCCAGCTCCCACTTCAGATGGTAGATCCCCAGGCGGTGGGCAAGAGGGGCGAAAATCTCGAGGGTCTCCTGGGCGATCTCCCGCTGCTTGGCGGGGCTGTGGTACCCCAGCGTGCGGAGGTTATGCAGCCGGTCCGCCAGCTTAATGAGAATGACACGGATATCCCGGGCCATAGCCAGAAGCATTTTGCGCAGGTTCTCGGCCTGTTGCTCCTCCTTGCTGCGGAACTCAAGGCGGCCCAGCTTCGTCACCCCGTCAACCAGCTGCGCCACCTCATCCCCGAAGATCTCCCGGATCGGGGTCAACCCCCGGTCCGAGTCCTCCACCACATCATGCAGGATGCCGGCCACAATGGTCTCGAGGTCCAACTCCAACTCGGCGAGGATCATCGCCACCGCCAGGGGGTGGGTGATGTATGGATCCCCTGAATACCGCTTCTGCTGGCTATGCGCCTCGGCGGCAAAGTCGTAGGCGAGGCGGAGCAAGGCCGTGTCGGCCTTCGGATTGTAGCTCAGAACCTTGCTGACGAGATCCTCATACTTCATCAGGATACCCACCCGGCGGCTTTGGCAAGCCGAGAGTCGCCGCCACCTCCTCGGCGGCGGCCTCGACAAAGCGCCGCTGGCGCCTGAGGGACAGGCGTTTGATCTCGTGAACGCGGCGAAACGTGGCGGAGGCCGCAAGGCCGCGCTTGCCGGCCGCCCGGCGTGCGAGAACCGCGACCCGTCCGTCGCCTTCCTCATGGTATTCGGCGAGCCCCAGGTCCGCAAGCACCGCCAGCCCTACCGTTACCGTCCAGGGCGCAACCGGCAGGGCCAGCCGGGAGCCAAGGGCGCGTGCGAGGCCTTCCGCGCTGGTCACGTAGGGCCCGGCGCCGGCCCGCTGCAACATCGTATAAAGCGCCCCGATACAGGTCCGGCCCGGGGCCAGGGTCTGTAAAAGGCGGCGGTTCGCCGACCGGTCATCCTCCCTGAAGGCCAGTTCAAGGCTGTCGGCTGCTTCGCAGATAGCTTCCCAGGCCGACCAGTCATAAGGGAGGTCGTACACCACGGTACGGGGCACCTGCTCAACGGCAGCCAAATCCTCCGCCGCCAGCACGAGACAGGCCAGCTTCCCCGCCCGCCACAGGGCGGCCACCGCTTCGTACTGCTCACCCGGCAGGCGTGGATGCAGGAAGGCCACGCGGTCGCCCATAGACGGCTCCCGGCGCCGCAGGGCCGCCGCCACCAGGGGCGCCCGGCGCGGGGTACCAACCACGACCAGGGTAGGCACCCCGTCCCGTAACCGTTCGGCCAACCAGGCATTGCGCGCGGGGTGTTCCCGCCGGTCAACCAACCGTCCCGGGTGTCTGCGGGCACGCGGCGGCCAGGCGAAGGTTTCCGCCGCCTTACCGGCACGGAATAGCGCCAGCAGGGTCGGAGGTGTTTCGCTTTCCGCAAGCGCCGCAGCGGCCCCGAACAGTCCCTTTAACGGAGACGGCGCACGCAGAGCGCGGTTCTGCATCTCTGCCGGTTCCGGCCACTCGACGACCCGCAGTTCCACGCTGCGGCGGTCCCGCCACTCGTTGACCATCGGCGTAAACACCAGACCGACCCGCCCGCGTGCGCACAGGTTTTCGACATCCTGTCCCCGGCGGAAGGCGATGGCGCTGACAGGGTCAGAACCATCCTGCCGCACGGTCATCTTCAGGTGCGCCCCGTCGCGGCCCACCGGACGGGTGTCCAGCACGTACACTCCGACCGCCCCGAGCAAGGGCTCCGGGTTTCCGTGCCCCCACGGCGCCAGCCGTTCGATTTCCGTGACGACGTCGACCGAAAGGTCGGCCAGGCTCACGACCGCATCGATATCCACCGGCGGAGGTTCGCGCCTGGTACCGGCCTCGACCTCCGCGAGAAAGGCCGCTTTAAAGGCCTCCAGGTCGTTACGGCGGACGGTGAAGCCGGCCGCGCAGCGATGGCCGCCGAACTCGGTAAGGTAGGACCTGCAGGCATCCAGGGCTTGGAAGACGTCGAAATCGGGCCCGCACCGCCCAGAGCCGCGGGCCTCGTCTCCCTCGACGGCCACCACAAGCACGGGGCGGCCCAGATGCTCGGCCATGCGCGACGCGACCACCCCGGTAACGCCGGGATGCCACCCCTCGCCGGCGAAGACGGCCGCAGGAGGAAGCGACTCCCAGGTGCTCAGGGTGGCGAGGATTTCCGCCATAATACGCCCCTCCAGTTCCTGCCGGACGTGGTTGAGGCGTAGTAATTCATCAACGAGAGAAACTTGTTCCCCGGGATCCTTGCTCAATAACAGTTCCACGCCCACCCGGGCATCGCCCAGGCGGCCGGCAGCGTTGAGACGGGGCGCCAGGAGGTAGGCCACGTCCCGTACCGAAGGTTCGCCCGCCAGGCCGAGGGCGTCGGCCAGGGCATTCAAGCCCGGATTGTCGCGCACTCCTCGCAGGCCGAACCGGACCAGCAGGCGGTTCTCCCCGGTCAAGGGGACAACGTCGGCGATGGTGCCCAGGCACGCAAGGCCGAAAAACTCGGCGGAGTGCTCCCGGAAGCGGGATTGCAAAAGGGATTGCGCCACCTTCAAGGCCACCCCGGCCCCGGCCAGTTCCTTGAAGGGGTAGCAGCAATCGTCCCGGCGTGGATTCACAACCAGCGTTTCCGGCAGGTCACCCTGGGGGCGGTGGTGGTCCGTGATAAGCAGGCGCATCCCCTGCGCGGCGGCCGCTCTCACGGCTTCGTGCGCCGTAATGCCGCAGTCCACCGTCACGGCCACGCGAACCCCTTCTCCCGCCGCCTTGAGCAGCGGCTCGGGGTGTACACCGTAACCCTCGGCGCGCCGGGGGACATAATAAAGGGCGTCCCCTCCGAGAAGGCGGATGGCCTTGACCAGGATGGCCGTCGCGGTCATCCCGTCCACGTCGTAATCGCCGTAGACCAGGATCTTCTCTCCTGCCATCGCCGCCTCGGTGACGGCGCGAGCCAGCGCCGGCAGGTCGCGCATCATCTCCGGGGCATGCATGTCCTCCGGCGTGCCCCACAGGAAGACCCTGGCCTCCCGGGGCGTAAGAATGCCGCGGTTTACCAGCAGCCTGGCCGTAAGCGCCGAGATGCCGCAGGCACGGGCGAGTTCATGTTCCAGGGCCGGTTCGGGGGGTTTAGGACTCCATCTCGTAGCTCGCACAATCCTATCCCGGGGAAAAAATTTCTTTCCCCATTATAGAGTCCCCGGTCCCCATTGACAACCGTAACGGGCCTGGCGGCCCGTTACGTGAGCGACGGATCTTCTTCCCCGATGGTCCCCTTGAGGCTGATAAACTCGGCGCCGAGCCGGGTCAGACTGCAAATCTTGCTCTTCCCCTCGGCGGTGACATCCACGAGGCCGAGAGCGTAAAGCTGCATGATGATGTGGTCGAGGACGGCACGCTTAACTCGCGAGGTCAGCGACAGTTCCTCCTTGTTCATGCGGCCCTGTTCACCGAGCGCCCTTAAGACCCGGGTGGCCTCCTTGGGCAGGCGATGGTCAACCTGCAGGAAGTACTCCTCAAGGGTTGCCGGACTGCTAATCATGTAGGTTCTCTCCTCCTCTGCGGTTTTTCTACCAGGTAGTATGCACAAAATGGCCTTCAATAATAACTAAATAGTTGTTCACCGCAGCCTCTTTATGTTACCATTATTCTCCTTTAATAATCAGCGCATGCCGGGTCATACTAGCATCAAGGGTTCGTAATGGCCGAGCCAAGACTGCTACCGGGTCTCAAAAGGCTCGGTAGCAGTCGGCCAAAGGTTGATACGGGGTCGAAAGGGCTTCGTGTCAGCCGGAGGGAAGAGCGATGAGTTTTCCGGCAGGCTTGCATACGGTCCGAAGGATCGTATGCAGGTCACAAGGGAGACTCATCGTTCGAGCAAAGACCAGGATGGTTGCCGGAATGCTCTCGTCGTCGAGGTCTTGGGTTGCAGGCAGTCGAGAGATTGTCTGCAGCTCACAAGGTAGTCATCCTGGTCGAGCAAAGGTTATCACGCCTTTCGTAATGGTTGATAGTGGTCGAAAGATCACTATCAGCTGCGCAGAGAGGCGTGGTAGCTGGAGTGAAGGTCATTACGGGCTCCTAACATAGAAACCCTTCTCGTTTCGGCGAGAAGGGTTTCTGCTTTTGCACGGGGCACTGTCCAATCAGATAATGATGCAGATCAAGCCGCCGCTTCCGTCGTTCACAATGCGCTGCAGTGTTTCCTGCAGCTTGACCTGGGCGTTTTCCGGCATCCGCTGCAGCTTGTTCTGGATACCCTCCCGCACAAGGTCGTGCAGGGTCTTGCCGAAGATCTCGGATTCCCAGATCTTCTTGGGATCCTCCTCAAATTCGTTCAGGATAAACCGTACAAGGTCTTCGCACTGCTTTTCCGTGCCGATGATCGGCGTAATTTCCGTCGTAATGTTCGCCTTGATGATGTGCAGCGAGGGAGCGCTCGCCCGGAGGCGGACCCCGAAACGGTTGCCCTGCTTGATGAGTTCCGGGTCATCAAGGTTCATCTCATCCAGGTGCGGGGTCACCATTCCGTAGCCCGTCTCCCGCACCTCCTGCAGAGCCGAGGCCACCTTGTCGTACTCGCGCTTCGCCACCGCCAGCTCACGCATCAAGCGGAAGAGGTCATGGTCGCCCGCGACCTTGAAACCGGTCTGCTCGTTGATGATATCGTAGAACAGCTGCTTCTTCGCCTCAAGGTCGATCAACGCCTCGCCGGTTCCCATATTCATTTCCCTGAGATTCACGGCCTCCACGAATTCGTACTCGGCAAGCCGCGACGCGGCCGTGCCGATATCCCGCACCTTGTGAACTTGGCGGACCGTCTCCCGCGCCGCGCTTTCGAACCGGTCACGCAGCCAGTGCTTCGCCTCCAGCTCCCGCACCCAGAACGGGATTGCGATCTCCACCCGCGACACCGGGAATTCGTAGAGAACCTCTTCCATAATCGTCAGGATGTCGTTCTGGTTCAGTTCGGCGCAGTCCATGGCCAGGACCGGGACGTCGTATTTCGCCGTCAGTTCGGTAACCAGTTCCTGGGTCTCGGCGGCGTGCGGGCGGGTCGTATTGAGGACAACCACAAAGGGCTTCTTGATGTCCTTGAGTTCCTCAATCACCCGCTCCTCGGCCTCAACGTAGTTCTCCCGCGGGATATCCGTGAAAACGCCGTCGGTGGTCATCACGATCCCGATCGTTGAATGCTCGGTGATGACCTTACGGGTCCCGATCTCGGCCGCCTCCTGGAAGGGGATGGGCTCCTCGAACCAGGGGGTGGTAACCATGCGCGGGCCTTCCTCTTCCTCGTAGCCCAGCGCTCCTTCCACCCGGTAGCCGACGTTATCCACCATCCGGACCCTGAGCTTCAGATTCTGCCCCACCACGATTTCCACGGCCTCGGCGGGCACGAATTTCGGCTCCGTGGTCATAATCGTGCGTCCCGAGCCGCTCTGCGGAAGCTCGTCTCGCGCCCGTTCCTTGTCATAAACGTTCTTGATGTTGGGGATGGCGAAAAGCTCCATGAAGCGCTTGATAAACGTGGATTTCCCGGTACGCACCCCCCCGACCACACCGATATAAATGTCCCCGCCCGTCCTTTCCGCGATGTCACGAAAGATATCAAGCTTTTCCATGTAGGTCTCTTCCCCCCTTTTGATTTCAAGGTGCCCGTCGCCCGTGCCGTCCAAGACATCTAATCCTTACGCATCCCCCCCGGGGTAGTCCCATTGGGATGAATTTTTTTCCAAGGTCAGACATTAACAGTATATATATATGAACGGGGGGTTCCATTATAACCCTGTGGCACATACAAAAAAAATCCCACCCAAAACAGGGCGGGATCAACGATTTCCGGACGGCTTGGCCGGTACGTTTCGTCCTTTACCCGGCTCTCACCGTCTTCAGGATGAGCGGCCAATCACAGTACTGCTCGATATTTTCGAGCGCCATGGCAACGGCCCTCTCGTCACCGGGTTTGATACGGCGCGTAACTTCTTCGATCTTTTCAATCGTCGTATAGGTATCGTAGTGCACAAGGATCACCGGCACCCCCTTCTCCTTCGCCCGGGTGATCACCGTCAGGTTGGGGTAGAGGCCGCCGGTGAGGATGAGCACCGAGGTACTGGTCTCCAGGGCCGCCAGGGCGTAATCGGCCCTGTCCCCCCCGACGATCACGGCCTTGTTCAAAGCCCGGCGCAGAGTGTCAAGGGCGCTCTCGATCGTCATCGCCCCTATCAGGACGTCCTCCACCAGGCGGTCCATGTGCTCCTGTCCCGTCAGGATTTCCCCGCCAAGGACTTCGTGGAACTCGGCCACGGTCGGCGCATGGATCTCCCGCCGGCTCGGGATGGTTCCAAGGTAGTTGAACCCGAAGTTCTGCATCAGCCTGGCATACAGTTCCTTTGACTTGGCCATGAGCGGGCGAGGAATGTTATTGAAGATGCATCCCCCCACCCCCGCTCCCCGGGCGGCGGCATGCAGCAGAAAGAACAGCGCCTCGTCGAACGTAAAATCGTGCTGCATCTTAATTGTGCAAACGACCTGTCCCCCCACGTCCCGGGCGACGCTGATGGTGTCCAAGCCGTAACTGGCCATGGCCCACGGGAAGTTGTTGCCGTCAACGATCACCGGGTCATAGCGCTCGGCCAGGGTCTCGTAGGCGCCGATAACCTTTTCCCGGCAAAGGTGGGGGTCCTGGTCGCTGGTCAGATAAAAGTTGCTGGCCATCAGCGGGACAACAGTCTCCTGATCCTCGCCCATGTCCAGGATCGTCCGCATCAGGAGACCGTCCTCGTCCTGCCGCCCGGCCGGCCCGCGGCTGTACCCGACGGGTTTGAAATATCCCGCCCGGTAGCCTTCCTTCCGGAACTTAAGGGCCAGCCCAAGGGCTACCGCCGTTTTTCCGCTCCCCGGGGGTCCAATTAGAAACAGGCTCTTCACGGGTGAGCCCTCCTCCCTTTATTGACAGGAGTCTGCAGTCCAGGGCGCCGGGGCGTGCCGGCGCTCAGGAAATCGTAATCTTGATATCCAGGGCGCGCGCTCCCGAGGTGTAGGCGAAAACCGGGTTGATGTCCATTTCCGTAATCTCGGGGAAGTCGGTTACCAGCCGGGCGACACGCGCCACGATATCCACCAGGGCCTCCAGATCGGCGGGCTGCTCTCCGCGGTATCCGCGCAACAGCGTGTAGGCCCTGGTCTCGGCAATCATAGTCTCAATCTCGCGCCTTGTCAGGCCGTACGCCAACCGGAAGGCAACGTCCTTGAGCAGATTGACGTAGATTCCGCCCAGACCGAAGGCGATCATGGGCCCGAAGGTAAGGTCGCGGCTCACCCCGATAATGATCTCGGTTCCGCGGGGGGCCATGCTTTGCACGTCAATCCCGTGCGGGACCACGTTGGGCAGGGCGCGCTGAACGTTGTCCATAATGGCCCAGAACGCGGCGGTGACCTCTTCGGCCGACTTCAACCCCATGCGCACGCCGCCGATATCGGTCTTGTGGACGATCTTCGGCGAGGCGACTTTGAGGACGACAGGGTAACCCAACTCTCCGGCAATCGCCACGGCATCCTCCGCCCTCGTGGCGAGCCTGGTCGCGGCGGCCGGTATACCGTAGGCCGCGGCCACCTCGGCCCCTTCGCTCCCGAGAAGCACCAGGCGGTTGTCACGCTTAACGGCCGCAAAGACCTGCCGCACCTTTTCCGGCCGCACATCGGCGAAGCTCGGCGGCCCGTCTCCCCCTTGAGTGCCGCGTATGGCGGCGTAGCGAACCAGTCCGCTCATCGCCGACACGGCGACTTCCGGGAAGGTGAAGCACGGAACCCCGGCGTCCGTCAGCAGCCGTATACCCTCGGCGAGGATCGTGCCCCCCATGTAAACTGCAAAGACCGGCTTCCCCGGAAATGTCTTCCGCGCCTCCATGATCACTTCCGCCGTCCCCAGCGGCTCGGCCGTCGCCGTCGGGCAGACCAGGACGATCACTCCGTCGGTATTCTCGTCCTGAAGCACCTTGTGCAAAGCAAACCGGTACCGGTCGGCCTTGCTGTCGCCGAGGACGTCCACCGGGTTATAGATATTGGCCTCCGGCGGAAGGTTCTGCCGGAGGGCATCCAGCGTTTCACTGCTGAACCGGGCCAGGCTGAGGCCCTTCTGCTCTGTGGTGTCGGTGGCGACAATACCCGGTCCCCCGGCGTTGGTCACAATGGCCATCCGGTCCTGCCGCGGGATCGGCTCCCCGGAGAAAGCCGTCGCCAGTTCGAACAGTTCGGCCATGCTGTACGCACGGATCACGCCGGCCTGCCGGAAAGCCGTGTCGTATGCGGCGTCGGATCCCGCGAGGGCCCCGGTATGCGATGAGGCGGCACGCGCACCCGCCTGGCTGGATCCGGATTTCAGGATGACGATCGGCTTCTTGCGGCTTACTTCGCGGCAGACCTCGAGGAACCGCGGCCCGTCGGTCACATCCTCAATGTAACAGAGAATGACCTGCGTGTTGGCATCCTCACCGGCATCCGCGATAAAGTCGCTCTCGGTCAGATCGCCCTTGTTCCCCAAAGAGACAAAGCGCGAGAATCCCAGGCCCGCCGCCAGGCTCCAGTCCAGGATGGCGACCAGCATCGCCCCGCTCTGCGAGATGAAGGCAATGTTCCCTTCCCGGGGAAACCCGGCGGCAAAGGAGGCATTGAGCGGCGTGTGGGTGTCCATCACCCCTACGCAATTCGGCCCGACGACACGCATGCCGTGCCGCCGGGCGATGCGCACCAGTTCCTTCTCCCGTTCCAGGCCTTGGTGCCCCGTCTCCTTAAAGCCGGCGCTGAGAACGATCAGGTGCTTCACCCCGGCTTGGCCGCAGGCTTCCGCCACCGGCAGCACCCGCGCCGCGGGCAAAGCTATCACGGCAAGGTCGACTTGTTCCGGAACGTCCCCGATGGCCGGGCACGCTCGATGGCCCTCGATCTCCGCTTCCTTGGGATTTATCGGGTACAGCCGCCCCGGGAACCGGCTCTCGACCAGGTTCCGCAAGACGATGTTACCCACCTTCTCCCGCGCTTTTGAAGCCCCGATGACGGCCACGGTCCGCGGGTCAAACAGGCTTTTTAGATCACCCAAGGCGGTCATCCTCTCGCCCAGTCTAATGCTAGCCTGCACTTATGGCATAACTGATAGTCTTTTCGACACCGCAGCGGCGCAGTCCTTTTATTGTAAATACGCCCTTCCTCTACCGGCAGAAGACGTGATTCCCGATCTGGGTGATCACTGGAAGAGTGCGTATCCAACAGTCCTGGGCCGTCTTGGGGTTATAGAAAAACAGCGCGCCGCCCGTTGGATCCTGTCCGCTGAGGGCCGCGAGGGCCGCCCGAATGGCCTCTTCATCGGGAGGAAGATGGATGCTGCCGTCGGCCACCGGCGAAAACTGATAGACCTGGTGCGTCCGCTCAAAAATGACCTCCTGCAACGACTTTGGAAAGAACGGACTGGCCACCCGGTTCAAGATCACCGCTCCCACAGCGACCTTCCCGGTAAAGGACTCCCCGCGCGCCTCCGCGTGAATCGCCCGCGCCAGCAACATGACATCCTCCGGCGTAAAGCCGCCGGCAGGCCCGGCGGACGCGGGTTCAACCCCGTCCATCCAGCCGCCGGACGGGATAGTCAGTACCTGGCCCGGGAAGATGAGATGCCCGCGCACCCCGTTGGTCATCGCCAGGACGTTGGGGGCCACCCGGTAACGCCGGCCGATGTCCCACAGGGTATCGCCATCCTTTACGGTGTAATACGTCGAACCCGCTGCGGCCCCGGCATAATGCACGGCCGCGCCAAGGCTGATAAAAACCGGGAACAATGTCAGAACCAGCAGCCTGACAAAAATGCCTCGCATTGTGTCCTCCTTTCCAGGAGGCTAGTTTTGACCGGACTGCCGATTCCTATACGGGAAAGCCTTTCCCAGAAGTCATCGTTGGGCCGCGTCACGCTCCCGGCGCGTGACAATGCGTATGTCCTCGTCGGCCTCAAGGTAGAAGCTTTGGCAGAGCTGAAAAAGCCGCGAGACGGTACGCCGCCCGAGATGCTCCGCCAGTTGGTCCAGGTCGAGATTAGTGGTGACAACCACCGGGAACAGGTGATTCAGGCGGTGGTTCAGGATGCTGTATATTTTCTGGCGCGCCCAATCCGTGTACTGGTGGGCCCCAAGGTCGTCAAGGATAAGAAGCGGCACCTGTTTTGCGGCCTCGATGAGTTCCATCTCGGTAACCTCGTCATGGCCGTCGTATGTCGCCCTTAGGCGGTCGAGGAAGTCGGGAACAACCAGGAACAGGACCTCGCCGCCCCCCGCCAGGACCGCGTTGGCGATCGCACAGGCCAGGAAAGTCTTCCCGCTTCCCACTTCACCCGTGATCAGGAGCCCTTCGGTCGCCCGCCCGGCCAGGAAGGCCTGGGCGAATTTCCTGGCGGCGCGCAGGGCGATCTGCGCCGTTTCATGGAGGGAACGGCCCTTAACCGGCCCGGTGGTTGACGGGGAGTAGTAACGGAGGTCAAACTTCTCAAAGGTATACTGGCGCATGAGGGGGGAAAGGTGCGCGGACGCCAGTTTCTTCTGCCACGCCTGGCGTCCCATGCATGAACAGCGGATGGCCTGTTCGCCGTCTAAAATGATACCCCTGTCGTTGCAGTATGGGCAGGACATGTGCTTTGGCCCCCTACACGTACAGCGACTTTAATGACCCCTTGTCGCCGTTCCGGGGGCTTGAGCGCCCCTCGTTCTTCCGGGAATGGGCCTGGCGCTTTTGAAACCGGCTTTCATATTCGTTAACCTGGTCCAAGGTGCGCAGGTTGTTCTTCGTCCATTCCAGGAGGATCCGGTCGATGTACTTGAAGTTATGCTTGCCCATGAGCACCGCCCGGCGCAGGGCCTCGCGCACGAGCGCGTGCGGCACCGACGCCGCCCACTGCTCGATCTGCTCAACCTCGATCGGTGATAACGGACGCCCAAACTCCCGTGCGAATTCCTCGCAGAGCCGTCCGAATTCGCGGTCCACCATCTCATCCCTGGGGGTTGCGCCCAGGGCGGCCTGCGTTTTTTCGATCTCCTCGACCTTGCTGCAGGCCCAAAGCTCGGATAGCCGCTCGAAGAGAGGTTCAAAGTCATAGCCCGTGGTCACACGATCCCGGTCATAATACTCCGTAAGGCCAAGGATGTCCTTGGCTGCGAGGCTGGCCAGGTCCCTTTCAACCTGCGACACGCCGCCGGCGACCAGATCTCCGAGCAATTCCTTGGACGGGTAATAGTTCCCCTCCTCGCTGTGCAGCCGGAAGAGGTGGATCAGCAGCAGAACTTCACTGTCGCTAAGACCCATTTTCTTGTAGAAGCAAAGGAGCATACTGGGTACGAAGGTAATACCCTGCAAGAAGAGATCGGTGGAAAAAGCCGCGGTGATATTCCCCCCGCGGTACTTGCGTACTGCCTGTCCGTTCTGGCTCGCCATAAACCCGCCTCCCCCTGACACCTATTCTAAGAGCGGGCCGTTTTCCTTGTCCAACCCCGTCGCCCGGCGCCCACGGTAAGTAGCGGCCTCTAGCTGCCACGTTCCCAAGAGGGCTTCCGCTTTGGCAACCCCTCAACGAAGGTGTTCCACCGATGGACACCCGTGTGGCGAAAAGTAATCCCGCACTCCTTGCGCGGGGAAGGCGGGTCCAGGCAGTCAATCCGTAACCGTCCGGGTTTTTAAGATTCCCACCGCCGACGGTCCACCAAGCGCTCCTCTCCCTTCAGGCTGCCCGGCGGAACGAACTCCACCGCCGCCCTCAGGCGCAGGATATCCCTTGCCAGGGCAGCGACGCCGTCGCTTCCTGCGCCCGCATCCTCGGGGGAGGCCAATTCCACCAAGAGGGTGAGTTCGTCCCGGAATTCCTTCCGGGTAACCACCGCCTGGCAGCGCAGCGCGCCCGGAATGCGCTGTACCAACTCGTCGATCTGATGCGGGTAGAGGAAAAGGCCGCGCACCTTTACGCCGTCCCCGGTGCGCCCCAGGATACCGAGAAGCCGGGGACCGGGAAGGCCGCAGGCACAGGGTTCGACGGTCATAACGCCGAGATCCCCCGTGCCGAACCGTAGCAGGGGATAGGATGGTTCCAGAATCGTCACCACGACCTCCCCCGCCTGGCCCGGGCCCAGTGGCTGCCCGGTAGCGGGATCGGCGATCTCCAGCAGCACCCTGTCTGCGGGATGCAGGCCCCGCCGTTTCCGGCACTCATATGCCACGCAGCCGGTGTCCGCCGTGCCGTAACCCTGGTAGACCGCGATCCCGTAACGGTCATACAGCAGAGACCGCAGGTCCTCCGACAGACGCTCGGCGGTGACCCAGGCGCGCTTCAGCCTTAGATCGCCTGGACAGGTGAAGCCCATTTCTTCCGCCTTTTGCAACAAGGCATAGAGGAAGCTGGGAACGCCGACGTAACCGTTAACCTTGACGTCCCTCATAACCCGCAGTTGGTGCTCGCTGTTGCCCACGCCCGCCGGGATGACTGTGCACCCCAGCTTGCGCAGGGCACCGTCAAACATCATTCCCGCGGGCGTGAGGTGGTAGGAGAAGGTGTTCTGAACAATATCCCCGCGGGCGAAACCCGCCGCGGCGAGAGCTTCCGCCCAACCCCAGTAGTCCTCCCGCAGCCCCTGGGGGTCGTAGATAGGCCCGGGGGAAACAAAAATCCGCGCCAATTCAGTTACCGGACACGTAAGGAAACCCCCGAAGGGGGGGTCATCCTGCTGTCGCTGGATAAGTTCGGCTTTATGGGTAACCGGTAGGCGTGCCAGGTCCCCCGCCTCGCGGATATCGTCAGGAGTCAGGCCGGCCGCCTTGAACGTGTCCCGCACGGCGGAGGAGCGGGAATAGGCTGACCGGACGAAGTCCGTTAACGCGCTCAAGAAAGCCACCTCTTCCGACGTTTGTAGTGTTTGACGTCCCGGTAGCTCTTTTTGCCCCCGACACCGGACAGCCCGAGGTAGAACTCCTGTACGTCCTCGTTGTTGAGGAGCCGTTCCACTTCGCCTTCCAGGACAATGCGCCCGTTCTCCATAATGTAGCCGTAGTCCGCAATGCCCAGAGCAACCTTCGCGTTCTGTTCAACGACCAGGATGGAGCAGCCCTCGTCCAGGTTAATCTGCTTGATAATCCGGAAAATTTCCTGCACCAGCAAGGGCGCAAGCCCAAGCGACGGCTCGTCGAGCAGCATCAGGCGCGGCTTGGCCATCAACGCCCTCCCGATGGCCAGCATCTGCTGTTCCCCGCCGGAGAGGTAGCCGGCGACCCGGTGTCGCAGGTCTCTCAGCCGCGGGAAGTAGTTATATACACGGTCGATATCCCGGCGGACGTTTGTGCGGTCGCGCCGGATGTAAGCGCCGGCGACCAGGTTTTCCTCGATCGTCAGGTGTTCAAAAACCCGCCGCCCCTCCATGACCTGAAAAATGCCGCGGCGTACAATATCTTCGGCGTCAAAGCCCTTGATGGAGGCGCCGTCGAATTCTATC
>JASEER010000028.1 GCA_030019475.1 Thermoanaerobacterales bacterium
GTAAGAAACGGGTCAGGCACCTAACTCAAAAACTCAAGAGCAGGGGGCTGACCCTTAACCCCAATAAATTACCACTTTATCCGCGCCGCGTCACTACCCAATTACACCAGTGCCCCGCCCAAACCGCCTTTCCTCAGCCCGGCGTGCAGCTTCCACCCGCATCCGGCTCAGGAACAGGACAAAGAAGAACGTCGGCAGGGCCATCATCGCGAAGAAGACAAAGGTATCGCCCACGGCCAGGACGGTCGCCTTCTGCATCAGCACCCCCCAGACGGCGCCCGGCGCGGCCGTTTTCGCCGTCACCGCACCCAGGGCCCCGGAAAGGTAGGCCGTGACCTGGCCCATCCCGATGTCGACCGCCGGCCGGCCGATGTCGGTGGCCTCCGCCAGGCGGACGGTGTGGAAGGCCTGGCGCTGCACCAGCATGTAGGTCAGAACGGCGATCCCGAAAGAGGTCGCGATCTGGCGGCAGACGTTCGTCAGGGCCGAGGCCCGCCCCACCAGGAACTTCGGGACGGTGTTCATCCCCGCGGTCATGATCGGCATCATCGCGAAGCCCATACCGACCCCGCGCAGGACCAGCCAGGCCTGCAGCCAGCGCATCGGCGTATCGGCGTCCAGGTTATGCAACTCATAGGTCGTCCAGAAGACGATGGCCAGCCCGAAGAGGGACGGAGGCAGGGCCCCGAATTTGTCAAAAATCTTCCCGCACAGTGGCATGACCAGGCCGCCGGCCAGAGCCATGGGCATCATGATCAATCCCGTCTGCATCGGGGTGTAGCCCTGGACGTTCTGGGCGAAAATGGGTACCAGGAAGATCGCCCCGAACATCGCGATGGAACACAGGGAGAGCGCGATGATGCTCGCCGTCAGCACCCGGTTGCGCAACAGGCGGACATCGAGCATCGGGTGGTCGGTGTACAGTTCCCAGAGGGCGAAGAGTAAAAGTGTGAAGAAGCTGACGGCCAGCAGGGTGACGATGTACTGCGACCCCCAGCCCTTGTTCTGCCCCTCGCTGAGGGCCAACAGGAGACAGAAGCAACCGGCGCCGCAGAGCAAAAACCCCGGGAAATCGAACTTCAGGCCCGGCTGCCGCTGGAGTTCCTTGAGTATAAACGCGACCAGGAAGACGTTAATCAAGCCGACGGGCAGGTTAATGTAGAAGATGAGGCGCCAGGAGAAGTTGTCGACCAGGTACCCGCCCAGGGTGGGACCGACGGCCGGCGCCACGGTCATGGTCAGGCCCCAGACGCCCATCGCTATCCCGATCTTATCGCGGGGCACGATCTGGTAGATGATGGCCTGCGAGAGCGGGATGACCATGCCGCCCCCGATGGCCTGAAAGGCCCGCGCCCCGATCAGGGCGTCGGCGCTCCAGGCCAGGCCGCACAGGCCGGAGGCCACGGTGAAGAAGACCAGGGCCAGCGCGTAGAGCAGCTTGTAGCCGTACCGGTCTCCCAGGTAACCGGTGATGGGGATGACCACCCCGCCGACAAGCAAGTAAATGGTCATCACCCACTGGATATGGTCGTAACTGGTGTTAAAGATGGCCATGATGCGGGGCAGGGCGACGTTGACGATGCTGGCGTCCAGGACACCCATAAAGGTCCCCAGCATCAGGACCAGCAACGCCGCCCAGGGAACCCGGCCGGAGGAGACCGCGGCGGGGGGACCGCCCGTACCGGTCACAGGTGGACCGCCTTCCATCGGAGACATCGGTTCTCACCGCCCTTATTCCGGTACTACCCCAATTTTAAGTTCGGTGCCTGACCCGTAACTTAAACCTGACCCATAACTTAAAACTAGCCTGTTTCCACGGCCGGGGCTCTCCGCGCGGCCCCCACGGCCGCTCGCCCGCCCCACGCTCTCCACTTCTCCTCCTCGCGGTACCGCGTGGCCTCCACCCGGCGCTTGCCCAGGAAGAAGATAAAGGGGATGGTCGCCGCGGCCAGGGC
Organism: Thermoanaerobacterales bacterium; assembly: GCA_030019475.1. Taxonomy (NCBI): domain Bacteria; kingdom Bacillati; phylum Bacillota; class Clostridia; order Thermoanaerobacterales; species Thermoanaerobacterales bacterium. The sequence goes on from JASEER010000028.1 coordinate 1,956, forward strand.
CGCCGCCACCAGGAAGGTCTCCCCCATGCCGGCGACCATGGCCTGCCGCTGCACCAGGCCGTCGACGGCCGAGAGGGCGACCCCCGGCCCCCCGCCCAGCGCGCCCAACTGCTGGACCGCCGCCGCGGACGGCGTCCCTACCGCCACGGCCTCGGCCAGCCGCTCGGCGTGAAAGGCCTGCCGCGTTACCAGGACGTGCGTCATGTAGGCGATGCCGAAGGAGGCCGCGATCTGGCGGACGGTGTTCGTCAGCGCCGAGGCCTGGCCGACCAGCGCCTTGGGCACAGTATTCATGCCCGCCGTGGAGATCGGCATCATGCAGAGGCCCAGGCCGACGCTGCGCACGGCCAGGATGTACTGCAGATGGCGGGCCGGCATATCCGGCGTCAGGGCGTGCAGCAGGTAAGTGGTGACCGTCACCACGCTCAGGCCCATCACCCCGAGGGGGGCGGCCCCCAGCCGGTCGAAGAGCCGCCCGGCGAAGGGCATGATCACGCCGGAAACCAGAGCCGCCGGCAGCAGGATAAGCCCGGTCTGCAGCGGGGAATAGCCCTGCACGTTCTGGGTGTAGAGCGGCACGAGAAAAACGGCCCCGAACAAGGCCACCGAGGCCAGGCCGGTGGCCAGCGTGCTCATCGTCAGCACCGGGTTGGTGAACAGCCGCACGTCGAGCATGGGCTCGGGCGATGCCAGCTCCCACAGGGTGAACAGCGTCAGGGTGAAGATGGCGGTGACGAACAGGGTCACGATCCCCTGCGAGCCCCAGCCCCAGTCCGCGCCCTTGGTGAGAGCCAGGAGCAGGCAAAAGCAGCCGGTGACGGCCAGGACGAAGCCCGGGAGGTCGAACTTCAGCCCATCCCGCCCCGGGGTGGACGGGAGCAGGAGAACCGTCAGCGGCAGGGCGATCAGCCCCACCGGGAGGTTAAGGTAAAACACCAGCCGCCAGCCCAGGTAGTCAACGATGTAACCCCCGACCGTCGGGCCTATGGCCGGAGCCATAACGAAAGCCAGGCCCAGGGTGCCCAGCGCGACGCCGATCTTCTGTATCGGCACCATCCGGTAGAGGAGGGCCATGCTGATGGGCATCACGATCCCGCCGCCGACGGCCTGGATGACGCGCGCGGCGATGATGGAATTAACGTTCCAGGACAGCCCCGCCAGCCCCGAGCCCAGCATAAAAAGCACGAGCGCCAGGATGTACACCCGCTTGTAACCGAAGCGGTCGCCCAGGTAGCCCGAGACCGGTATGACCACCCCCGAAACCAGCATGTAGGCCGTGAGCACCCACTGGATCTCGCCCGCCGAGGTGTTGAAGACGGCCATCAGACGGGGGATGGCTACGTTGACCGCGCTGGCCTGCAGCATGGCCATAAACCCGCCCAGGACAAGGACGGAAAGGGATAGCCAGGGGATATGCGCTTCGTCCTGACGCATTGCTCCCCTATCCCTTCAGGTGGATCCGGACCGCGGCGCTCATCCCGACCGTGAGTTCGGTATCCTGCGGAACCGGGAAGACGACCTTCACCGGCACCCGCTGCACGACCTTGATGAAGGTCCCGCTGGTGCTCCGCGAGGGCAGGAGGGAGAAGGTGGACGCCGTGGCCCGGCCGACGCTGTCCACCGTGCCGCGGAAGGTCCGCCCCGGGACGCCGTCCAGGGTGAAGTCCACCCGCTGCCCGGGCCGCACCCGGTCCAGCTTCTTTTCCTCCACGTTCACCGTGAGGTACACGTTATCCAGGTCGGCGATCATAAACATCGCCTGGCCGGGGACCGCCATCTCGCCCTCATTGGCCATCTTTTTTACGACCGTCCCGGCCGCCGGGGCGCGCACCACCGTCAGGTCGGGGTTGGTCCCCGGCGGCAAGGCGGCGTCATCGAGCCGCGCCATTGCCTGACCGGCTTCGACCCTCTGGCCCTCGTCGGCGTAAAGCTCCAGGATTTTTCCGGACACCAGCGGGCTGACCCGAACCAGAGCGGCGTCCAGATAGGCGTCCTCGGTCTTGACGTAATGGCGGTTTTCGTACCAGTAATAGTAGGTGATCCCGCCAAGGGACAGAATCATCAGGGCCAGCACCGCCCAGATGACGACCTTCATTTTTTCTTTGGCCATACGGTTATGCGCCTCCCATCCGCTGATAAACTTTTAAGTTTGGGGCCTGACCCCTAACTTATGACCCCTAACTTAAAACCGTTTCCTCCGGCGGCCGGCTCAAGCCCAAACGCCGCATTGCCCAGCGCCCGAAATCGTCCAGGATACTGTACATCACCGGCACCAGGAGCAAGCTGACGAGGGTCGAGAAGATCAGGCCGCCGATCACGACCACCGCCAACGGCGAATGCATCTCGCCGCCCTCCCCCAGCCCGAGGGCCAGGGGCAGCATGGCGAACACCGTGGCGAAGGCCGTCATCAGGATGGGCCGAAGCCGTATCGGGCCGGCGGTGCGGATCGCTTCCTCGCGCTCCATCCCCCGGGCCCGCAGGATATTGATGTAGTCCACGAGCACGATGGCGTTCTTGACCACTACGCCGACGCAGACGATGGCGCCGATGAAGGCCGGCACGGAGAAGTGCTTCCCCGTAAGCAGGAGCCCCAGGACCACGCCGGTCAGCGACACAGGCACCGAAAACATAATCGCCAGCGGCGAAACAAGGGACTCGAACTGCACCGCCAAAACCATATAAACCAGCACCACGGCCAGGATCAGGGCGATGCTCAGGTTGCCGAAGGTCTCGGCCATCTCCTCGGCCTCGCCGCCGTACTCGATGGTGTAGCCGGGAGGCAGCGGCAGGCCGGCCAACCTGGCCTGGGCGTCCTTAATCACGCTCCCCAGGTCGCGCCCGACCAGTTTCCCGCTGATGGTCACCACCCGCGCCTGGTTCTCGCGGCTGATGGTCGTCGGGCCCTCGCCCACGCGCAGCTCGGCCACGTCACGGAGGGGCACCTGCTCCCCGCTCGGGGCGGTGATCAGCAGGTCTTCCAGGTCGGCGACGTCCTCCCGCGCGTCCCCCGCCAGCCGCACGCGGACATCGATCTCGTCCCCGCCGACGCGGTAAAGCGTGGCCACCTCGCCCTGCACGGACGTACGGACGGCCGAGGCGATATGGGCGACCGAGAGACCGTGGGCCCCGGCGCGGTCCCGGTCAACAACGATCTCGACCTCCGGGCGCCCCTCCGCCAGGCTGGACTCCACCTCGCGCGTGCCCGGGACCTGCTTCAAAAGGGCCACCGCCTGGTCGGCCAGGCGCTCCAGGGCCGCCAGGTCGTCGCCCTTCAACTTGATCTGCAGGCCGCCGCCGCCACCCGTACTGAACATCCCGCTCTCGCTCGTAACGTTATACTCAATGCCAGGAAAGCGGGCCAACTCCCGGCGGAACTGGTCGGCCACCTGCTCCGCCGAACGCTGTCGCTCGCTCTTGTCCTTCAGCATCAGGTCGATCATCGCCCGGTCCGTGCTGCCTCCGCCAAACCCGGAGCGTTCCTCCTGGCTGCCGACGCCGAGGGTGACCATCGCCGTCTCGATCTCAGGGACAGCCCGGGCCATCTCCTCGACCCGGGTCACCACCCTGTCGGTCGCTTCCAGGCTGGAACCACGGGGCATCCGGATCGTGATGCTCACGATGCCCTCGTCCATCTTGGGCATGAACTCCGTCCCCACCACCGGCACCAGGAACAGGCTGCCGAAGAAAAGGGCGGCGGCGATGCCCACCACCCGCCGGCGGCGCTTGAGCCCCCAGTCGAGCAGCCGTCCGTAGCGGGCGTTCAGCCCGTCGAGGCGGCTGCCGAAGCCCTTGAGCGCCCGCCGCACAATGCCCCGCGGCTCCCCTTTCCCGTCCAGGTACAGCAGCCGTGACGAGAGCACGGGGATCAGGGTCATGGCCACCAGGTAGGACGCCACCAGAGCGAAGGAAACGGTGAGGGCCAGCGGCCCGAAAAGCTCCGAGGTCAGGCCCTGGACGAAGATGACCGGCACGAAGACGGCGATCCCGGTGGTCGTCGCCCCCAGGACCGCCCCGCCGACCTCGTCGGCGCCGAAGGTGGCGGCGTCAATCAGGTCCCGCCCGCCCTGACGCCGGCGGTAGATGTTCTCCAGGACGACGATGGCGTCATCGACAATCATGCCGATCCCCAGGGCCAGCCCGCCCAGGGTAAGCATGTTGAGCGTGCCGCCGGTAAAGTAGACCAGTGTAAAGGCGCCGATCACGGCCACGGGGATCGAGGTGGCAATGATCAGGGTCGTGCGGATATTGCGCAGGAAGAGGAAGATCGCCAGGACGGCCAGGAAACCGCCGGCAAAGACATCCCTGACCAGCCCGTTGATCGAAGACTCGATGAACTCCGCCTGGTCGAAGGCCGGAATGAAACTCAACCCGCCGGGCACGCTCTTCTCCAGTTCGGCAACGGCTTTGCGCACCTCGCGCACCACGCTGACCGTGTTCGCCGTCGGCTGCTTGGAGACGACAATGGCCAGGCTCGGCTTGCCGTTCAGGCGGCTGACCGTGGTCTGGTCCTTGATACCGTCCCGCACCTCGGCGACGTCCATCAGGCGCACGGCCGCCCCCGTGGGGGTGTTGATCACCGTATCCTGGATGTCCTTCAGGTCGCGGAACTCTCCCGGGACGCGGATCAGGAAGTCCTTACTGCCTTCCTGCACCGTGCCCCCGGACTGGTTGAGGTTGGACATCCCCAGGGCCTGGGTGACCTGGGAAAGGGAAAGGCCGTAGCCGTATAACTTGGCCGGGTCGACCAGAACCTGGATCTCCCGCTCCTCCCCGCCCTGGATGGAAACCGAGGCTACGCCCTCCAGCCTCTCCAGGCGCGGCTTGACGACCTCGTCCAGGGTCCGCTTCAGGGTCGCCAGGTCCTGGTCCCCGGTGACGCCGTAGATGACCGCGGGCATCATAGAGACGTCGGCCTTCATCACCATCGGGGATTCGACGTCTTTGGGAAGCAGGCCTTTGTAGAGGTCGATTTTCTCCCGCATCTGCAGAGTGGCGAAGTTCATGTCGGTGCCCCAGTCGAAACCGACCATAACCATGGACGACCCGGCCTGGGACGTGGAAAGGATGTCCTTGACGTTTTCCACGCTCCCGACGGCCTGTTCCAAGGGCTTGGAGACCATCTGCTCCACTTCCTGGGGCCCCGCCCCGGGATAGCTGGTGACGACCACCGCGTAGGGCAGGTTCATGCGGGGGAGCAGGTCGATGGCGAGTCGTCCGAAGGAGACCAGCCCGAGGATGATGATGGCCAGCATGACCATCATCACCGTCACCGGGCGGCGGACGGACCAATGGGCGATTTTCATCAGCGCTTAGCCTCCTGGTCGGCCACCAGGATCTTCGCCCCGTCATTGAGGACACTCTGCCCGGAGACGACCACCTTTTCTCCAGCCTCAAGACCGGAGATCACGGCAATGTTCCTCCCGTCGGACTCGCCGACGGTCACCTCACGCACCTTGGCCTGATTGCCCTCAACGACAAAGACAGTGCTCTTTTCTCCGCGGAAGACCACGGCGTCGCGCGGGACCATGAGCGTCTCCCCGCCGCCGCCGAGATCGATAGTGGCGAACATCCCGGGCTTCAAGACGCCGTCCGGGTTGGCGATCCGCACCTTGACCGGATAAGCCCTGGTCTGAGGATCGGCCGCCGGGCTCACCGTGGCGATCGTCCCCTTAAAGCTCTGATCGCCCGCGGCCTTTATCCGGACCGTGACTTCCTGCCCGGGCTTGAGACGGTTGATCTGCTCCTCCGAGGCCGTGGTTTCCACGAACACCGCGTCGATGTTCACGATCGTCAGCACCGGCATCGACGGCGAGGCCAACTCACCCGGGTTCACGTTCCGCGCGGTGACCACGCCCGTCACGGGAGTGGTCAGGATAGTGTTCTCATAGTTGGCCCGGGCCTGGGCAAGCTGCGCGGGAGCGGTGCGATCATAGGCCTCCTTGGCCAGATCGTAGGGCTTCTGGTACGCGTTCTCGAACTCGGCCGGAGCGATGGCCTGCTGCTCCAGCAAGAGCTTGCCCCGTTCGTAGTTCTTCTTCGCCGAATCGAAATTGATTTCCGCCTGGCGCAGGCCGGACTCGGCGAGGGTCACCGCCGCCGCCATCTCGGGGGCGTCCAGCCGCAGCACGACCTGCCCGGCCTTTACCCGGTCACCGACATCGACCAGCACCTGGCCGACCTTCCCCGCCATCTTGGGCACCAGGTTGACTTCCACCGCGGCGGCCACCTTGCCGGTCAGGATATCGCCCCGGTCCAGGCGGCCCTTGGTCACCTCGGCCACCGCCACCGGCACCGCCTGGTCCTTCGCGGCCTCATTCTGCCCCTTCTGGCCGCAGCCCGCCAGGACCAGGCCCAGCACCAGAAGCCCGAGTACGGCCGCCAACACCAGCCGTTTCGGTCTATCCACCATCCCTCTCCCCCTCATCTTTTAAGTTAGGGGTCAGGCACTTAACTTAAAAGTCCTGCGTCAGGTGCCCGACCCTCCCTTTCAGGCCTTTGCGGACTGACCGGAAGGACTCTCTTCAACCAACCGCAAAAGTTTCCTGCAGATCTCCAACATAGCCTTCAGGTCCTCCAGGGGCAGGCGCCCGAAACACCCGCGCAGGGCATCCTGCCACCGCTTCAGAGCCTCATCCATCACCCTCTGCCCATGCTCCGTCAGGCTCAACCAGACCACCCGCCGGTCCGCCGCGTCGCGCTCCCGCGCCGCCAGGCCGGCCTCGCAGAGCCGGTCGGCCGCCGCCGTGATGGCGCTCAGAGACACACCCAGTTCCTCCGCCAGTTCTGAAACGGTCGCCCGTCCCCGATGGTGCATTATCTTGCACATCGCGAACTGGCTCATCGTCAGACCTTGTGGAATGTACCGCATGTGCCGGCTATGCATCTGCCGGAAAAGCCGGGCGATGAGCTCCTCCGCCTCACGCAGATAGAGGTTGCGCCGGTCGTTATCCAATACTCATCCCTCCTCCGCGCCGTCGCCCATTACTTAAAAGACTTAATAGTTCACTGGCTAAATCATATGCAAACGATACGCCACCGTCAAGAAGAAATTCAAGCCTCTGTTTGTTTTTAGAAGAGCCAGGTGTCGACCATCATGGCGAGGAAGAGGAAAAAGAGGTAGGGGCTGGAGAACTTGAAGAGCGTCCAGGCCGCGCGGCGCGTGGGACGCCGGTAGACATGGGCGCTGAGGGCCAGGGTGGCCGCACCGAGGGCGAGGGCGGTGGCGAGGTAGACCGGGCCCCAGTCGCCGGCGAAATAGATGAGGACCGAGCAGGCGGCCATCATGATCACGGTCATCAGCAGGCAGTGCAGAGCCTTCTTGATGTCGCAGACCACCGGGAGCATGGGCACCTTGACCTTGGCGTACTCGTCACGGTAAAAGATGGCCAGGCTCCAGATGTGGTTCGGTATCCAGAGGACCACCAGGGCCGCGATGAGCAGGGCCAGGAGGGAGACCTCCCCGGTCACCGCCGCCCAGCCGAACAGCGCGGGCAGCCCCCCGGAAAAGCCGCCGAGGATGATGTTCCAGGAGTTCTTGCGCTTCAGCCAGACGCTGTAGACGCCGACGTAGCCCAGCATCCCGCCCCAGAGGCAGGCCCAGGCCACCCAGTTCAACCGCCAGGCCAGGAGCAGGGAGACGATAAAGAGGAAGAGTCCCCAATAAAGGGCGCGCACCGGCGGGTAGATACGTCCCGAGGGCACCGGGCGGCGGCGGGTGCGCCCCATGGCAACGTCCAGGTCACGGTCCACATAGCAGCTGACGGCGTTCGCGCCGGCGCAGGCCAGGGTCACCGCCGCCAGGGCCAGAGCGAACTGGGCGCCGCTGAAGGGATGGCCGGCCATGGCCACGACCATCACCGCCAGCGCCGTAAACACCAGCAGCAAGACCGAGACCGGCTTCGTCACCTGGACGTAGGCCCAGAGCACGTCCCACGTGGAAAGCCCCACGGCCGGCCGGATCACCGGGGCCGCGCTCAGATTCGTCGGCCTGTCTTCCACTTCCGCAACCCATCCTTTTAAGTAAGGGGTCAGGCACTTTACTTCAAACCAGGAGGCCTTGCGGCCAAGCTCCCATACGGCGTTAGTATTCGACCCCGGCCGACTTAATCCTGCTACGGCCGTACAACCATATTAGGGTTAACCGGGGCAGCAAAACCAACCACCAGGCCCCCGGGGAGGTGCAGGTCAAGGGCCCCGGAGCCGGGATCAGACGGCGGCACCGGCAGCGGGGGTCTCACAGGGTACGGAGACGATACCCGGCAAGGGTTGAGGGAGACCGTTATCATCCCCCGCTGGCACAGCTTTAACGGCAGGGGCGGGGCGACCTTCCGCGGCTCCGCCCGGTGGCGGCGGCCGGAATAACGCCGGAGCGGTTCCGGATCATCGTCCGGTTCATCCGGCTCCACCGCCGGTGGAGGCGGTTCCTCGCCAGGGTCGTCTCCGCCCGGTGGGTCGTCCTGCGCCGGGGGATCCGGCTCTTCGCCCGGGTCACCTTCATTCGGCAGGTCGTCCCCCGCCGGTGGAGGGGGCGGCGGCGCCTCCGGAGTAACAAAAGACGCCCAATCACTCCAGAGAACTTCCTCTTCATAGGGGACGGTGCACCCCACCCGCCATGAATATGTTTTGCCATGCTCCAGGCGGACGTCTCCTGGAACGTCCGCCTCGACCGTGCCGTTGTCACAGGTAAACCCGTCGAACTCCACCGAAAGGCCGTCACCGTAGACCTGCCAGGTAACGCTCACCGGCTCGTCCCCGTCCGGGTCGCTGAACGCCGCCCGTAAGACGGGCGTCAGGCTGTCCACCGTGTCCCCGTCCCTCGGCGAGACGGCTTCCGGTGCGTCGGGCGGGTGGTTCAGGAGCAGGGTCCGCAGGCCGCCCGGCCCACCGGCGACGTAGATGCAGCGGCCGTTGACGTAAAGGCCCTGGGCGTTAAGGGTGTCGTACCGCGCCACCTCCACCGGCGTTGCGGGGTCCGCGATGTCGAGGACCGCCACCCCTTCTATGCCGTCGGCGACATAGGCATACCGCTCATCGGCCCGGACGTCCCAGGCAAACCCGGGAGTATCAAAGGCGCCCAGATCGCGAGAAAGGTCCAGCTCCGTCCTGATCCGCAGCCCGTAGTTTCCGGTGGCAATGAATATCAGACTGCCGCGGGCAAAAACCCCCTGGCCGGCGGCGGTGAGACTGCCCGATCTCAAGGCCCGCCAAGCAAGAGGGTCGGCCGCATCCGCCAGGGTCAAAAAGTAGCCGTCGCCGCCACTGGTGGTCAGGTAGGCCCTATCGCCCGCCACGAAGGCGTCAACGATCGAACGACTACTGGTGAACACAGTCTTCAGGTCATCATTGTAAACAGCGTATACGGTACTGCCGCCCACCGCGTAAGCCCAGCCGTTACCGCCAAATACGCGGGTCGAGCCCCCACTGATCGTAAAGCGCCCAACTTGCTTCGGATTGGCAGGATCACTAACATTTATTACTTTTACACCATCAGTACCAGCCAGGTATACCTGCTGTTCCACGGCGAAAACATCGCGAGCGCCGATACTTGAGAAAAGGGCCTTGGGAGAGGGCCCTGAAGGGTCGGTCAAGTCGACTATCCGCAACCCCCAGGACTGGTCAGCCAGGTAAGCGTACCCATCCGCCACCTGCACCGCCCTTATGTTTACACTCTCGCCACTCCACGACCCCAGCTCAACCAACTCCACTTCGCCCGGCGCCGCCCACGCCCCCGTAACCGCCGCCAGCAAGACCATTATCGCTACGCCGATAAACATCACATAATAATACCCGCACCGCCCCAGGCACACCCGCCTATCCCTCCAAAACAAGAAAACTAGTGCTCGGTTTGACATAATCCAGCATTTTCCCTGCCAGAATCGGCTGGTTTTCACAAAACACACCTGGTTTTAAGTAAAGGGTCAGGCCCCTTACTTAAAAACCCTACGGAGGCTACCCTTCCAAGGCAGGAAACCCCGGCAAAAAGGGAGAATCTTCCCTATTGTGTATGTCCAACAAAAGCCGCTTGGCCGGCCGACCCCGAACAAGGCTTAGGAGGCGGATGCAGAAGGTGCAGCAAACGTACACCCAGCACGTCAACCGCCGTTACGCGCGGGTGGGGCACGTTTTCCAGGGCCGTTACAAGGCCTTTCTGGTTGACGACGACGCCTACCTCCTCGCCCTTGTCCGCTACATTCACCTGAACCCGGTTCGGGCCGGTATTACCGCCGCTCCCGGTGACTATCCCTGGTCCAGCCACCGCCATTACGCCGCGGGCGAGGGCCCGGGACGGGTTCATACCGCCTTCGTCCGCGAGGTCCTGGCGTCCTATAGCATGAAATCAATCGAAGACTGCGAGTCCCTGCTCCTCAACCCCGCAAACGGGCAAACGGAGGAATTCCCCGGCGGCCGGCCAACGCGAGACCCCGACGGCATGTGTCCCGCCCCCGAAGCGGTTCTCCGAAGTGTCGCCGCCGTTACCGGCGTGAGTGTGTCCAACATCACCGGTCCGGTGCGCGAACACGCCGCCAGCCGGGCACGTTGGCTGCTGGCTTACTACGCCGTGCGCCTCGCCGGGTTGAGCGCCAGCACCGTCGCGCGGCTGGTTGGACGCTCACCCGCGGCGGTGACCCTGGCCGTGAACGAGGTCTCCGCCCGGCTGGCCGCCGGCGAAAAAGAATGGGCGCGGATGCTGGCGGAGGTCGAGGCCTTGCTCGGCCAACCGGCGCCTCACCAGCCTTCCTAATTTAAACACGATGACGTTTTACTCCCCAGGGACCCCATGCTATGATGAGGAGGAACATTGTAGAGGAGGAAATCTCCGGCACGATGAAAGCCCTGGTCGCCGACGACTCCGCCACCGTGCGCGTAGTCCTGCGGGCCTCTTTGAGCCAGTGGGGGTTCGAAGTTGCCCTCGCCAGGGACGGTAACGAGGCCTGGGACGTGCTGCAGGGAGAGAACCCCCCCAGCATCGCCGTCCTTGACCTCGTGATGCCGGGCGTCGACGGGCTGGAGCTGTGCCGCAGGATTAGGAGCCGCCCGAAGGGCAATTACATCTACGTCATCATCCTGACCGCCCGGAACAACAAGGAGGCCCTGGTCGCGGGCTTCGAAGCGGGGGCCGACGACTACATCAAGAAGCCGTTCGACCTGGAAGAACTGCGGTACCGTCTGCAGAGCGGGCGAAGGGTTATCGAGCTGGAGCGGGAGGTCCGGCGCCTCGCGGCCACCGACTTCCTTACGGGCCTGCTGAACAGGCGGTTCTTCATGGACCGCCTGGAGACCGAGATCAACCGGGCGGCCCGGGAGAACATCAACCTCTCCCTTGTCATCACCGATATCGATCACTTTAAGAGGGTCAACGACACCTGGGGCCACCAGGCCGGTGACCTCGTATTGCGCGAGTTCGCAGCCTGCCTCACCTCGCTCTGCCGGCCTTACGACTTCACCGGCCGCTACGGGGGCGAGGAGTTCATCATCTGCCTGCCCAGGACGGACTGCGACCAGGCGGCCGCTGTCGCCGAGCGCATGCGCGCCGGCATTGAGCGCCTAAGCGTGCCCCTCGCCGCCGGCGCATGTGTCAGCGTGACCTCCAGCTTCGGCGTGGCCTCGCTCGCCGGACCCGAGGCCCAGGACATTGACTCGCTGATCAACCAGGCCGACAAAGCCCTCTACCGCGCCAAGGCGGAGGGGCGAAACCGGGTCTGCGTTTTAACCAGGGGTTTAACTTAGGGGTCAGGCCCTGAACTTAATACTTTGCACGCCCGGCGATACCCGGCATGGGGGTTGCGCGCAATACCTCAGCCTGATATAGTGGAGATACCAGCCTCGAGCAAGGCTGGCGGGGTCCCCCAGGTGGATGATGGGGATGAGGGCCCCCGCGGCGCGGCATCCACCCGTGCCGGCTCCGTGGAAGGCTGGGGTACACGTAAAAGGGACTCCAGCAAGAGATAACAATCCCTGCCGAACACGGGCGGGGTTTTCTTTTTTGTACAGGAGGCCGATTGATGCTGCGACACCGGCCGGCCCGCACCATAATCCTGATCGCCATCCTGCTGATCCTGGCCCTCGCGGGCTGCGGCGCCCGCCCGCCCGCCGGCCCGCCGGCCAGCCCACGCACAGGCGCCAATCCCCCGGCCCCGCCGCCGGTTCCCGAGACGCGCCACGACCTGGTCGTCTACGGCGGCAGCTTCGCCGGCTGCGCCGCGGTCGCCCAGGCCGCCTACCGGCTGCCGGCCGACCGCACCGTCGCCCTCGTCGTCCCCGAGAGCGCCCTGGGCTCCATCGGCACCGTCGGGGGGCAAAACTACTTCGACATCCGCCGCTGGAAGGGCCGCCTCGTCACCCAGGGCAGCTTCCGCCGCTGGCTGGACGCCTACGGCCAGGGCTACCCGACCGCCGCCATGGCCGAAATCCTTAAGCAGGACCTCCTCTGCCTCGGCGGCGACCGCGTTACGATCCTCTTCCGCCACGAGGTCGAGAGCGTGGGTACGGCTGCCGGCGGGCGGATCACCCACGTCGACGTGCGCCCGGTCGCCCGGGATCCGGAAAGCCTGGAGATCCACTGGGCCGGCCCCCCGCGCCGCCTGAGCGCCGCCCTCTTCATCGACGCCTCGGACACCGGCCGCCTGACCCGCCTGGCCGGCGTCCCCGTGACCTCCGGCCGCTATGACCGCGCCGGGGACAACTACCAGCAGACGGCCACCCTGATGTTTAAGGTCCGGGGCCTCGACGTCGACGCCGCCCTCGCCTACCGCGACCCGTCCGGCGGCGCCGACTTCAAGTACGGGCGGGACGCCGACCTCAGCCTCCTGGGCTGGGGCGGCGGACGCTTCGTCTGGCAGCGCGACCCGGTGATCAGACAGTACAACAAACAGAGCGACCGTTTCACCACCAAGCCCTACAACATCGCCGAGGACGCCGGCGGCACCTGGTGGATCAACACCCTCATGATCCACAAGGTCGACGGCCGTCTGCAGGCCCTCGACCGCGGCACCCCCCGCTGGCCCGCCGACGCCCCGCCGGACGCCTGGGACACCGACACCGCCTACCGCATGGCGGTGGCCGAGATCCAGTCCCCCGCATTCCTGGCCGCCCTGCGGCGCTTCCCCGGCTTCGAGAACGTAGAGCTGGTGCGCGACGAGAACGGGCGCCCGGTGGTCGGCGAGGTCCTCTACCTGCGCGAGACCGTCCACGCCGTCACCGACCGCGCCGCGATCAGCAGCGATTCCAGCGGAACCAACTACATCGTCACCCCCCGCCTGGTGCGCGCCGCCGGAGCCGCCGGGGCGCGGGGCGAGGACGGCAAGCGCTACGCCGAGCGCGTCGGCCTCGCCTTTTACAGCGTCGACCTGCACGCCTACGTCAAGGGCGGCCGGCAGGAGAACGAACTGCTCCTCAAGCGCGGCGGCGACCCGCCCAACCCCTTCTACGTGCCCTGGCCCGCCCTGACCACACCCTACGCCCCGAACCTCATCATCCCCGGCTACGCCCAACGCACCGCATCCGAGCCCTGGGGCGAGATGCGCGTCATCCCCAATCTCTGCGTCTGCGGGGACGCCGCCGGCGCCGGCGCCGCCTACTGCCTGGTCCGCGGCCGCGACCCGGCCGCCCTCACCCCCGCCGACCTGGCCGAGATCCGCCGGATGCTGGCCACCTGGCCGGGCCGCGCCGCCCGCCTGGAAAAGTAACCTTTTAAGTAAGGGGCCTGACCCCTTACTTAAACTTAAGAAGCGGAGGTGAGGAGGGAGCGGGTGTAGGGGTGTTGCGGGTCGGACAGCACGGCGGCGGTGGGGCCGCACTCCACGATGCGGCCGGCCTGCATCACGGCGATGCGGTCGCTGACCTTGCGCGCCACGGCGATGTCGTGGGTGATGAGGACCAACGCCAGGCCGCGCTTCTCCTGCAGGTCGAGCAGGAGCTTGATGATCTTAGCCTGAACGCTGGCGTCAAGGGCCGAGGTCGGCTCGTCGGCCACCAGCAGCCGCGGGCGCACGGTCAGCGCCCGGGCGATGGTTACCCGCTGCGCCTCGCCGCGGCTGAGATGGTGTGGATACTTCGCCAGAAACTCGTCGTTCGTGGGAAGATGCACGTCGGCCAGGGCGCGGCGCACGGTCTCCAGCCGCTCCCCGGGGGGCGTGTTGTTGAGCAGGTCCAGCGGCTCGCGCACCGCCTGCAGGACGTCGAAGCGGTGGCTGATGGACTCCATCGGGTCCTGGAAGACCATCTGCACGGCCCGGTAGAACTCCCTGCCCCTCCGCCCCACCGGCTGGTCCTCCAGGTAGACCCGGCCCGCGTCGGCGGACACCAGGCCCATCACCAGGTTGGCCAGGGTCGTCTTCCCCGACCCGCTCTCCCCCACGACGGCCAGGGTCTCCCCCTCCTCCACCGCCAGGCTCACCCCGTCCACGGCCAGCGTGTCCCCAAACCGCTTGCGCAGCCCCTCGACCCGCAGGACGGGGATGATCCCCCCGCGGTGGCAGGCCAGCCGCCGTCCGTCCCCATCGGCGGCCGGCCGGGGCTCGGACGCCCGGCAGGACTCCAGCGCCTGGGTGCAGCGCGGCGCGAAGACGCAGCCCGCGGAAGGCAGAACGCCCGTCCCGGGCACGCCCTGCAGGTCCTTGGTCGTCGTCATGTCCGGAAAGGCGCGCAACAGCCCCCGCGTGTAGGGGTGCCGCGGCCGCCCGAGCACCGCCTCCGCCGGTCCCTCCTCCAGAATGCGTCCTCCGTAAAGCACGGCCACGCGCTCACAGAGCCGGGCCGTGGCGCCCAGGTCATGAGTCATGACGATCAGAGTACGGTCCCGGCAGACGCGCCGGATCAACTCCAGGATGTCCTTCTTGGTCCCGGCGTCCAGGGACGCGGTCGGCTCGTCCATAATGACCAGCCGCGGGTCGCAGGCCAGGGCCATGGCGATCATCGCCCGTTGCTTCTCCCCCCCGCTCAGCGCATGGGGGAAGGCCTCGCGCTTCGCCGCCGGCAGCCGCACCTCGCGCAGCAGCTCCCGCGCGCGCTCCAGGGCCCTGCCCCTCTCCGCCAGGCCGTGCTCCACCAGGGGCTCGGCCACCTGGTCCACCACCCGCAGCGCGGGGTGCAGGGCGTCCCCCACCGACTGGAAGACCAGCGCGATCTCGGTCCAGCGCCGCCGGCGCATCTCCTCCGGCGGCAGGGCCAGCAGGTCCTCCCCCCGCCACAGGACGCGGCCCTTCGGCTTCCCCCGGCTGAGCCCGGCCACGGCCAAGCCCAGGGAACTCTTCCCGGCGCCCGACTCGCCGATCACCGCCAGGGACGCCCCCTCCGGGAGGTCCAGGCAAAGGTTGTGCAGTACGGTACGCTGCCCGTAGGACAGCGTCAGGTTCTTAATCTCCAGCATGTTCATCTCTCCTGAGCCGCGGGTCGAGCAGGGGTTCCAGGACGCTGCCCAGCAGGAGGAAAGAGAGCAGCGTCAGGGCCAGGGCGATCCCCGGCGGCAGCAGCCACCAGGACCAGGCCGGGGTGTAGTAGAACTGGAGCGCCTGCTGCAGCATCATCCCCCAGCTGACGGCCGTCGGGTCGCCCACCCCGAGGAAGGCCAGGCCGGCCTCCAGCAGGACGGCGCGCCGCGCGCTCTGGATAAAGGACACCAGCAGGACCGGCGCGATGTCGGGCAGGAGGTGCCTGAACAGCAGGTGCCGCGTCGAAGCACCGAAGGTGCGCGCCGCCAGGACGTGCGCCTTCTCTCTAAGGATCAGGACCTGGGCGCGGACGATGCGCGCCCCGGCCGCCCACCCGGTGAGGGCGATGACCAGGACCAGCCCGGCGAAGCGCAACGGCACGTAAGCCGCCAGCACGATCACGATGACGATCGTGGGCACGGCCAGCATAGCGTCCGTGAGGCGCATCAGCATGGCATCGACGCGCCTCCCGCCCAGCACCGCCCCGGCCCCCGTGAGGAAGGACAGGGCCGTCGTCAGGCAGCCGGCGGCCAGGGCCACGGCCAGCGAGCGCCGCGCCCCGTGCAGGAGCTGCGCCATGACGTCCTGGCCCACGTCGTTGGTCCCTAGCCAGTGCGCGGCCGAGGGCGGCTGGAGAACGGCCTGGCTGAAGGCCTCGGGCGCATGCGGCCACAACGGGGCCGCCGCCCCGGCGGCCAGCGCCGCTAGCAGGAGCCCCCCGCCGACCCGCCCCACCGTCGACCCCTTGACGGCACCCCAGTAGTTAATATGCATGGCCGGCCCTCGGATCGACCCGTACCAGGGCGTAATCGGCCAGGGCGTTGGCCGCCAGCACGGAAACGGTGATCAAAAGGAAGAGCCCCTGCAGCAGCGGGTAGTCGCGCATGGCCAGGGCGTCCTGCAGCAGGCCGCCGATGCCGGGATAGGCAAAGACGACCTCGACGAAGACCGCCCCCGTCACCAGCCGCCCCACCCGCACCCCCAGGCGCGCCGTGACCGGGCCCAGGGCGGCGCGGCCGGCGTGGCGGTAGCGCACCACCCGGTCAGTGAGCCCCTTCGCCCGCGCCGTCAGAACGTAGCGCTCACCCAGGACGGTCACCATGCTGCCGCGGGTGAGGAGAAAGAGGTCGGTCAGGTTGGTCAGCGTCAGCACCGCCAGCGGCAGGGCCAGGTGGCGGGCCGCGTCCAGGGCCAGCGCCCAGCCGGTATACCCGGCGTAGGGCGTCAACGCCCCGGACAGCGGGAACCAGTGCAACAGCACCCCGAAGAGGAGCAGGAAGAGGATCCCCAGGAAGAAGTCGGGCAAACCGTTCACCAGGCCGAGCAGCCACAAAAGGCCCCTGTCCCCCGCCTTGTCCCGCCGCCAGCCGGATTCGATGCCGAGCCACATCCCCAGGAGCGACGAGAGAAGGAAGGCGCTCCCGGCCAGCAGCAGCGTCCAGGGCAGCGCCCCGCCGATGACCTCGGGCACCGGGCAGCCGTAGTAGTAAGACTGTCCCAGGTCCCCCCGCGCCAGGCGCCCCAGGTAGAACAGGAACTGCTCCGCCAGGGGGCGGTCCAGGCCATAGCGGCGTTCCAGGGCGGCATAGGCCTCGGGGGTCATCTCAACGAGCATCTCGCCACCGTAGATGGCCTGCAGCGGGTCGCCCGGCATCAGCCGGGGCAGGGCGAAATTAACGGCCACGATCAAGACCAGGGCCACCAGGTAACTCGGCCAGCGGCTGGGCACGACCGCCCGTCACCTCACTTGACGAAAGACATCTTGTTCAGCGGGACGGGCACGCCCGAGGCCACGCCACCGCGCGTGTAGAACAGCGGCACCGTTCCGTCATGCGCCCAGTACCGGTCCGGGTAGTACAGCGTCAGGGCCGGGACGTCCCGCGCGTACAGCTCCTGCGCCTTCTGCACCAGGGCCTTGCGCTGCGCCTCGTCCGTCGCCCGCACCTGGGCCTTGAGCGCCTGCCCCAGCCCGGGGTCGGCGTCAAAGCGGGCGCTGTTGAAGCCCTTGCCCAACACGGCGCGGTTGAACTGCACGGGGTCCCCCCCGAGGCCGCCGTGCCCGCTGACGGCCAGGTCAAAGTCCCACTTCAGAACCCGGTCGTCCACCGTCTTACTCTCCAGGCAGACCAGGTCCACCCCGACGCCGACCTGTGCCAACTGCCGCTTTATTAGTTCCGCATCGCGGGTCTGGTCCGCGCGGCAGAGCAGCTCCACTTCCAGCGGCCGGCCGTCGCGCGCGTAGAAGCCGTCCGGCCCCTTACGGTAGCCCAGGGACTCCAGCAGCGCCGCGGCCTTCTCCGGGCTGTGCCCGTACTGCTCCGCACCGGGGGCGTACCACTCGCTGTCCGGCGGGATGAAGCCCGGGTTGCCGACCATGGCCTGGCCGCGCTGGGCGACTTCCACGATCTCCTGCCGGTCAATGGCGTAGGCCAGCGCCTGGCGGAACTCCCGCGCGCCGAAGGGCTCCTTCCGGTGGTTGATCATCAGCTTGGCGTTCCAGTAATAGGGGCTCTTAATAACCGTGAAACCCGCCTCGGCCAGCACATCCCGGTTCTCCGGCGGGATGGAGCCGGCGTTGATCTCCTTGCGCTGGAGAGCAGCGGCCGTCATCCCCTCGTCCATCTTCACGAAGCGGAGTTCCTTCACCGTCACCTTGCCCCCATAGTAGTCCTCGTTGGCGAGATAACGGTACGTGCCCTGCGCCTTATTGTAGTCGCCGTATTCGAAGGGGCCCGTACCCACCAGCGCCGCCGGCTCCCGGAAGGCCGCCGGGTCCTCGACCCCGCTCCAGATGTGCTTCGGGATGATGGGCAGCGTGCCGGCGATGTTGTCCAGGAAGGGAGCGTAAGGCGCGTCCAGGGTCACGACCAGCGTTTGCTTGTCGGGAGCTTCCGCCTTCTGCACCGGCGTCAGGTCCGTAAAGGCGTATGTGTGCTCCCTCGCATAGTTGAACGTGAACGCCGCGTCGGCGGCCGTGCAGGGACGACCGTCGTGCCAACGCACCCCGTCGCGCAGCTTAAAGGTCCAGACCCGGCCGCTCCCGTCGCAGGACCAGCTCTCGGCCAGGGCGGGGACGAAGCCCTTATCGTCCTTCCAAACCAGGGTGTCGAAGAGCAGGCTCATCCGGATGTAGCCGGGGCCGCGCTCGTAGTGGGCGAAGGGGCTCGGGAAGCCCCAGTCGCCGGTGTCGTCGGCGATGGTGTACACCGCGGGCGCCGTCCGCGCCCCTTGGCCCAGGCCGGGCTGCTGCGCACCGTTACCCCCGCAGCCGACGGTCAGGGCGGCGGCGAGCGCCAGGACCAGCACCGGGGTGACGATCTTCATCCAACGCTGCGGCATGTCAGCACACCTTCCTTGTCTACTCGATCTATTTGCCGCCGCCCGCAAGCGGCGTCGCGTAATTATCGGCGCAGGGGATACAGACCGGCTCCCCGTCCCGCATCCGCACGCGCGGCTCCATCGCCGCCTCGCCGCAGGAACTGCAGACCACCGACCGGAAGATGCGCGCCTTCGGCGGCAGGTCGACCCGCGCCTCCCGGACATCCAGCAACTCCTCCTCCGGCATCTCCAGGAGTTCGCGGATCCTGGCTTCCCGCATGGCGGCGAAGGCCTCCCGCTCCTCCGGGCCGGCCGTCCCGGCCATCACCTTGTTCATCAGCGCCGTATAGGAGGGGTCGCTCTGCCCGCTTTTCCGCACGGCGACGCGCACCGCCCGCCCGCTCTTGCGGCTGCCGATGGTGAAGACCTGCTTGCCGTAGTCCCGGAAGATGAGGTTGCCCTTGCCGAAGGTACAGCCCGTCAGGACCTGGACGGCGTCCACCGCGCAGCAGTCGTTTTCCACGATGGCCACCAGTTCCTCGTCCTCGGCCCGCATCTCCCGCAGCCGCTCCAGCGCCGCCAGGGCCGCACGGTAGCCGGTGACCAGACCCGGGCAGGCGTGGCCGTGGAAGGCCAGGACTCTTTCCCAATCCGACACTTGACACATTTCGCGTTCTCCTCCTTGTCCGAATGTGTTGACCAAAACAAAAACCACGGAGACCCCCGCTTCAGCGGGATACAAACCTCCGTGGTTCGGCGTCCAAAACCAGGGTGCTGAAGTCTTACCGGTTAGCGGCTACTTGCCGCCATTCTTCACAGCGAATACTTCGTCATCATTGTTTAAATTCCTGCCGCGACCGGCAATACGTTTGAACGTTCGACCTCTTCAGGCTTTCGGGCCCGGCCGAGTGGCCGGTCGCCGCGCGGGATTCTCATAATGAACCTGGTCTCCCCGGGCTGCGAGGAACAGTAGATGTCTCCCCCATGGTCCAGGGCGATGCGCTTGGAAATGGAGAGGCCGATCCCCGTCCCCGAGTCCTTGGTGGTAAAGAAGGGCACAAAGACCTTTTCCCTCAGCCCTTCGGGAATTCCCGGGCCGCTGTCCCGGACCTCCAGGAAAATGTCTTGCGGGCCCTGGTACGTCTTGATCTCCACCCGTCCCCCCTTGCCCACCGCCTGGTAAGCGTTGCTGACCAGGTTCAGGATGACCTGTTTCACGCTGCCGGGATCGGCGCCCACTTCCGGCAGATCCGGGGCCGGGGTTATTGATAGGCGCACTTCCAGGTGAAGAGCCTCGTTTGCAAGCACTCCACGCATGCCCTCGACGATATCGTTCAGGTTAACCGGCACTTTCTTTATCTCCTGGGGCCTGGCAAGCTCAAGAAAGTCCTGCGTAATCTTCGCCAGCAGTCCGATCTCCTCCAAGGCTGTCTCCAAGTAGCGCCGGACGTCCCTTACCTTCGTCCCGTCTTTCTGTTCCAGGACCAGTTGCAAATAGCCGCTGATGGCCGCCAGCGGATTACGTATCTCGTGCGCCACCCCCGCCGCCATCTCGCCGACGGCCGCGAGGTACGAGGCCCTGCGGACCTCCTCCTTCAGCCTCAGGTACTCGGAGATGTTTTCAACGATCGCGATGCTGCTTTCACCATCGGGAGTAAGGTACCGGCTGAAGTGGACGCGGAACTTTTCTCCTTCAAATTCTATCTCGTCAAATTCATCCAATCCCACGCCCCCCGCCTTCCCGACAACCGCCGGGGACAGCCGGGCCTCGATGAGCCTGGTCTCGATGTCCCCTACCAGTGGGTTCGCGTAGACCCTCTCCCCCTTTTCGTTCAGGACACATACTCCCAGCGGGATGTTGTCGACCAGGCGTTGCAGGTTATCCGCCTCTCTCCTGGAACGCGCCAGCGCCTGCCTGGTGATCTCTACCATCCCGCCCACCAGGTAGGCCATGGCGATAAGCACAATGGCCGAGGCCAGGAAGGCCTCCAGGTTCTGCACGTCCCCGACCGCGTATTTTTTGAACCCCAGCAGAGCGGAAATGAAGAGGGCGACGGCGATGCCAGCCCTCTTGCCGTAGCTGAGGGCGAGCAGGAAGACGGGTACGATGCTCAGCAGCGCCGACTGCTCCGTGAAAACGGCCACCAGGGTGGACCCAATGACGACCGCCGCCAAAAGAAGGTGTTCCACCCCGGTCAGTTTAAACGTTATCAGTCTTGAGCGGCTGATCAAACAAAGCGCTGTGACGACCCCCAGCGGGATGGTCCAACCGGCGACAGACAAGCCCCACATCCCAAGGTCCACGGTAGGAGGTGACCAGAGCCAGATCTTTTGATCGACAAACGACCCCAGCGTGGACAATGCGCACGACAGCAACAACAGGCAGTACGTCGCCCAGGCCAGTTCAGTCGCCTCGGAGAGGTCATGATAGGTTTTCATCGTGTCCTGCGCCACCGCCTACAACTCCTGCACAAAAAAGGGGCACAGCAACTGTGCCCCATCATCCCACGGGACCTTGCCTTTAACGGAAAAGCACTATTCCACGTTTGCGTGCCGCGAATGCCAGGGTGACGAGTACAAAAACTTGCGGTAAACCCGTCAACAACCAGATAAACGGGTTCATCGCGGGATCGAAAAAAGGATGCACAGCAGCTATCACTCCGAATTCTACAGCAACCAACAGGGCCATAGCGCCGACGCCGGCCACCAGGCTCCTGCCGGCGGGGACGCGGAAAACCCAGGCTACCAGGAGTGCCAGCAGGATGACGCCCAGCACCGCATGGGCCTCAAAAGCCAGAGGCAGGCTGCGCAGGACGCCTACGCCGATACATTGCAGCGTCGCGATAAGGGCGACCCGCGACGAGATCCATGGGATCCCAAGCAGGGCCAGGACCAGCAGCACCAAGGCCAGGCACTCGAACCATCCGTAAACCACTAACAAGAACGGAAACATTTCTACCTCAACTCCAGCGGCACTTCCGGCTCGTACCAGTGGCCTCCGCAGGCGAAGGCCACATTCGCCGCCGCCAGCCAGGTCAAGAGTGTCGCCAACCCAAGGAAGATGTACCTTCTCACGTTTGTCGCCTCCTTTCGTCCTTGTTTGCCGACGGCACCAGGGACAGGCTCTGCAGCACCAGACCCAGTACCGCCGCCAGAACCAACTCCGACCGCACTTCCGCAGCCAGGGCCCACCAGGTGATTCCGCCCCATACCGCCCAGACAGTCAGGGCCAGCCGGCGCAGCTTGGCCCTCCGCTCGGGCGGGATGGGCTTCGCGGGCACATCACGGGGCGCGAACCTGACTATGGCTAACAGAAGCCAGAGATAAACGGCCACAGCCAAGATCTCCAGAGCGGCTCCACCTATCAGCGGCCCCAGGGCGTGGCCCAGCAGCCCGGCCGCACCGTAGACCGCGGTGCTCACGACCGTACACAGCGCCGGCGTCGAGGTATGTACGCCCCCGCCGGCGATCCTCAGGCTGCCGGCGGCAATGTAGGCGGCCAGCACCTCGGGGAGCACCCGCAGGGCCCAGCCGGCCAGCAGCACGCAGGCCATCGACACCAGGTTGTAAATGCCGACCTTCAGGCCGTACTCGACAACATTGGCGTTTCGCCCGCTCTCCCGGGCCAGTTCGACGGCCAACGCATGCAGGCGGCTCATAGCGACACCCTCAAACTCAATTAGCTATTGAATTGTCTTTCTCCGCTTTTTTTGAATTTCCTGCCTTAATTGGGAAAACTTATCGACTTATTCCTCCAGGATTCGACTTTGTCGTTAGGAGGAAGGGGCCCTGGGTTGGGCCTCTCCTAAAAGTCGGTGTAGATGAACCGCGACTCCGTGCCCGAGGCAAAGAGAACGCAGAGCACGATCAGCCCGAAGATGCCCAGCGCCACCAGGAAATCGATCAGAAGGTCCCGCATCCCAAGACCACCCCCGTAGATAACCTAAAACCCTTGAGTTAAAAGGGCCAGGGCGAGCTTTTTGAAGACCAGCACGGCCTTATCCAGCGGGGCCGCGAAGAGCACCCACCCGAGGGCCACGAAGTGGAAGGTGACCAGCACCGAGACGGCGTGCGCCGTCCGCCCCTCGGCCCACGGCAGCCGCCCCTTGGTGAAGGTCCGCCAGACGCGGTGCACCCCCATCCCCACCCCGTGCCACAGGCCCCAGACGACGAAGTTCCAGGCCGCCCCGTGCCACAGGCCGCAGACGGCGAAGACCGCCCCCAGGTTGAACACCGTGCGCCACAGCGGCACCCGGCTGCCGCCCAGGGGGATGAACAGGTAGTCCCGGATCCAGGACGAGAGCGACATGTGCCACCGCCGCCAGAACTCGGCGATGCTCGCCGAGCGGTAGGGCGCCGCGAAGTTCTCCGGCACCGCCAGGCCGAACATCCGGCTGATGCCGATGGCGATGTCCGAGTAGCCCGAGAAGTCGAAGTAAATCTTCGCCGCATAGGCATACACGGCGACCACGACCAGGGCCGTGCTCGACGTCTCGGGCGCCGTGAGCGGGCCGGTCAGCAACGTCACCGTGTCGGCGATCACCAGCTTCTGAAACATTCCCCAGACCACCCGCCTGCCGCCGGCCAGGAACCCGCCCGGGTCGAAGCGCACCGGCCGCGCGAGTTGCTCCTGGAAGGCCTGGTAACGCTTGATCGGCCCGCAGACCAGGGTCGGGAAGAAGAAGGCGAAGAGGGTGAAGTCCACCGGGTTGACCGTCTCCCGCCGGATCTTCCCCAGGTAGACATCCGTCAGGTAGTGAATGAACTCGAAGGTGAAGAACGAGATTCCCAGCGGCACCAGGATCTGCGGTGCCGGGATGGCGACGCCCCAGTCCAGGCGGTCCGCCAGGGCGTTCACCGTGGCCACGGCCATCTTCCAGTACTTGAAGTACCCGAGCGTCAGGACGGACAGCAGGATCCCGGCCACGAACCACCAGCGCGTTCCGGGCAGCCGCCCGCCCCCCTCCCGGGTACGGAAGATCATGAGCCCCGCCGCGTAGGTCAGGACAGTCATGGCCGCGATGAGCAGGAAGTACAGCGGGAAGTAGTAGGTGTAGAAGACGAAGCCCGCCAGGATGAGGACGTACTTCGCCCACCGGCGCGGGACCAACCAGTAGGCGGCCAGGGCCAGGGCCAGGAAGACGGCGAAGATACCGGTCGTGAAGATCACTTCACCGCCACCCCCTCCCGCGCCGCGCCGCCCTCACCCGGCTGCGCCGCGAGCTGCGGGACCAGCGCCGCGGCCAGCTCCCGGGCCGCCACCCGGTTGCCCTCGGCCGTCAGGTGGACATGGTCGGCGAAGAAGTCCGAGGGCACCCGGCCCTCCAGGTCAAGGTAGGGCACGCCGCTCTCGCGCAGCAGCCCGTCAAGGACGGCGACATTCGCCCTGAAGCCCGGCGCCGAGGCCAGCTTCCCGAGCATGGCCTCGTTATGGTCCGGTTTGAAGACCAGGGCCGGCATCCCCCGCTCCTTCAGGCGGCGCAGGGTGGCCGCCGTGAAGCCGCAGGCGGCGTTATGCGCCGGATCCAGCGGCGCCGGGTCATACATGAAGGCCACGCGCGCCAGCTGGGCCTTCCAGTCCTGCTCGTACCACCGCTTCCCGCCCGGCGCGGGGGCGGGGGCGGGTGCCGGGGCACCGTTAAGCGCCCGGTTGACCAGCGCCTTCACCCCGTTGGCGAACCGCTGGCGCGGGTACTCCTTGAAGAGCAGGGCGTTGATCCACTCCCGCTCCCGGTACAGCCGCCAGCGCATGGCCAGGAAGTCGGCCACCCGGTCCCCGAGCGGCCGGTCCCACACCGCGCGCACCTCCGGGATCGACTCCGGCGTGATGCCGTAGTCTAGGTAGAGCCAGTCGAAGGCCACCGGGTCGGCGATACTCTTCGGGTTGTAGAAGATGATGTTGAAGTCGGCGACGACGGCGTCGGGCTGCAGGCGTTCCACCCGGCGCAGGGCGAAGTACATATCCCCCGGCTCGCTGCCCGGGATGCCCAGGTTCCAGACCCGCACCTTGCGGCCGGGCAGGCGCCGCGCCAACTCATCCTCCAGGTAGGCCGAGATGGTCTGGTCCCCGCGCACGCCCAGCCCCGCGCCCCAGACGATGGAGTCCCCGAGCATGACGACGTTCACGTCGTAGTCGCCGCGGTGGCGCTCGATGTAGCGCAGGGCGGCGGGAAACTCCTTGTGGATGAGGATGAATTTGTTCGGCAGCCGCTCGCCGAACACAAAGCCGGCCTCGTGCCGGTTATAATAGTAGGCCTTCAACGGCGGCAGCGCCAGCTCGGCCAGCAGCAGAAAGACCAGCACAAAGGCCCAGACGCGGGCCATACGGCGTGTTCCCGCCGGGAGCGCACGCCGGGCCGCGGAACCCCGCCGGTTGGTTTCTGTAAGCGGTGCGTTTGACATACGGGTGACAGGGTTCGCCCCGCGCCGACGCATTTCCTGCAGGGGGGTTGTAGGAAATCTCCGGCGCGATGAAAGCCCTACCAGTCCCTCAAACTATTCCCTGCCGTGGTCTTTCCATGGTAGGATGCAAAAGAGAGGACTGTCAGGAGGGTCCACCGTGGAAGAGATTCTAAGACAAATCCTGGATAGGTTAACCGGCCTGGAGAAGGGACAGGACGAACTCCGCAAGGGCTACCAAGAGCTCCGCGGGGGCCTCGATGAACTCCGCCGGGGACAAGATGAACTCCGCCAGGGCTACCAAGAGCTTCACGGGGGCCTGGATGAACTCCGCCGGGGACAGGACGAACTCCGTAAGGAGCAACAAAGCCAGGGTCTCCGCCTGCAACGGATGGAGAAAGAACTCAAGGCCGTCAAGAAGGACACAGAAGAGATTAAGAATGAATTGAAGTACGTCTTGGATGACATTAAACGGATCAGTAACCGCCTGGAGTCCCATGAGCAGGAGCTAGAAATGATCAAAGGAGTTACATAGTTAACTTAATAAGGAGTTACGCAAAGCTCATTCGGGTTGGGGGCCAGGCACTTAACTTTATAGAATTCCAAGGAGTCAGACGAGAACTTAGAGCCATGCCGAACGGACGTCTTTCTTACCGCAGTTCCACTGCTATTCTGATCTTCCTTGTCCTCATCCTCGGCTTCATCATGTCCGCCCCGGCCCGGGCCGAGGGCCCGGACCCGGACAAGGTCGCCATAGCCGTGGAGGAGGCCGTCTACAACCCGTGGCCGCCCGCCCCGCCGGAGCGCACCGAGGTCTACGACCTGGTCGTCTACGGCGGCGGCTTCGCGGGCTGCGCCACGGTCATCCAGGCCTCCGACCTGCTGCCCCCGGAACAGAAGATCGCCCTCGTCGTTCCCGAGAGCGCCCTGGGCTCCATCGGCACCGTCGGCGGGATGAACTTTTTCGACCTGCGCCGCTGGCACGGCCGGTCCGTGGCCGGCGGCAGTTTCGCCCGCTGGTTCGCGAAGTACGGCCAGGGCTATCCCACCGCCGAGATGGCCCGCACGCTGTACAAGGACGTGGTCGACAACTCCCGCGGGCGGGTGCAGATCTACTTCCGGCACGAGATTGAAAACGTCGCCGCCGCTGACGGCGTCATTACCCACATCGACATCCGGCCAGTGCAGCGCGACCCCGCCGACCTGGCCGTCAAGTGGGCCGGGCCGGCGCTGCGCCTCACCGGCAAGGTCTTCATCGACGCCTCGGACAACGGGCGTCTCACCCGCCTGGCCGGCGTGCCCGTCACCACCGGCCGCTTCGACCGCACCGGGGACAACCACCAGCAGCCGGCCACCCTCATGTTCAAAGTCCGCGGGATCGACGTCCAGGCCGCCCTCGCTTATAGAAACGCCCTCGGCCGGCCGGACTTCTTCTACGTCAAGGACGGCAACGGCTCCTGGCTGGGTTGGGGCGGCCAGCGCAGCGTCTGGCTGGAAAACCCGATCATCCAGACCTATAACGCGCGCCGCACGCCCTTTACCCTGAAGGCCTACAACATCGCCGAGGACGAGCCCGGCACCTGGTGGGTCAACGCCCTGGTCATCCACGGGGTCGACGGCCGCCTGCAGCAGATCGACCGCGGCACCCCGCATTGGCCCCAGGACTCCCCGCCGGGAACCTGGGACATCGACACCGCCTACCGTGAGGCCGTCGCCGAGGTCCAGTCGCCGGCCTTCCTCGCCGCCCTGCGCAGCCTGCCCGGCTTCTCCGGCGTGGAGCTGGTGCGCCGCCCGGACGGCAGCCCCGTCGTCGGCGAGATCCTCTACCTCCGGGAGACCATCCACGCCGTGACCGACGCCGACGCCGTCGCGCCCGGGACAAGCAACACCAACTACGCCCTGACCCCCGCCCACGTTCGCGGGGCCGGGCCGGACGCCTTCCACGGTCTGGACCGGGAGAACTACCCCTGGCGGGTGGGCCTGGGCTTTTACCTTGTCGACCTGCACGGCTACCTCAAGAACGACCCGACCGAGAACCATACCCTGAAGAGCCAGGGCGAGGCCGTCAACCCGTACTACGTGCCGTACGCGGCCCTCACCACCCCGTACGCCGCCAACCTGCTCCTGCCGGGCTACGCCCAGCGGACCGCCGACGAGGCCTGGGGCGCGGCACGCGTCATCCCCAACCTCACGGTCTGCGGCGACGCCGCCGGGGTGGCCGCCGCGCACAGCCTGGCCACCGGCCGCCCGGTGAACGCCTTCACCTACAAGGACGTGCTCGCCGTGCGCGACACCCTCCGCGCCCGCGGCGCCCGCGTCGACAAGTAGTTTTAAGTAAGGGGTCAGGCCCCTTACTTAAAACTCAACTTTAAAAAACCTACGGGCCGAACTCCGGCCCGCCCGTTTATAATGAGGTCATGGACTTCTTCGCCACACGCTTCTCCCGTAACATCGCCGCCGTCCTCGCCGCCCTGGCCGTGCTCGTCATCGCCCTCGGCGGCCTCGGCGCCTGGGCCGCCGCCGATGGCGCCCCGCGCTACAGCGTCGTCGTCTACGGCGGCAGCTTCGCCGGCTGCGCCGCGGCGCGGCAGG
>JASEER010000029.1 GCA_030019475.1 Thermoanaerobacterales bacterium
GAGTCCCACGTCTTCACCCCTCAGTCCGGGGGCGGCGGCTCCGGCCCGTAAAGGAGCCGCCGCCGCAGGCTTTTTCTTTACATCGGTACCCAGGCTTTGCCGAAGAAGCCCTTGCTGAAGTAACCGAGCCCGACGTAGATGGCGAGCACTACGAAGATACGCTTCAGCCAAATGTCGGGGATGTACTTCATAGTCCGCGGCCCGATGACCGAGCCGATGAAGATGCCGACCAGCTCGACCCCGATGAGCGTCCAGTAGACGCCCGCGCCGGCCAGCTTGATGTAAGCGGTGATGCTGGCGAGCATGCTGATGAACACCGTCAGGGCGGAGGTGCCGGCAACGATGAACATCGGCAGGCCGACGACGCTGGTCAGGAAGGGCACGTACAGGAAGCCGCCGCCGACGCCGAGGAAGGCGGAGACGGCGGCGATGACGATGCCGCCGAGCACCGGCCAGACGGCGTTGAACTTGAACTCCACGCCGCAGAAGGTGAAGTGGATCATGGGCAAGGCGACCTTCGTCACCTTGACGCCGCGCTCCGCAGTGTCGCCCTTCTCCTTGACGCTCTGCTCGAAGGCCTTCGCCGCAGCCTTGGCGGCCTTCTTGCCGGCCTGGCCGCGGGGCGTGGTTTCATACAGGAGGAAAGCACCGACGATAAAGACGAAGAGGCCGAACCAGCCCTGGTACTGGCTGAAGGAGACCTTGCCGCCGGTCAGCCAGGGGATGGTCACGGCGCCGACGATCGAGCCGAGGCCGAGGGCCAGGCCGAGCGGCAGGACCAGGCGGCCCGCCCGGTAGTGGTTGTAGCTGGCGACCATCGAGGAAAGGCCGACGAGGAACTGGTTGGAAACACGGATGCTGTCCGTGAGCAGCTTGTTGAAGGTGGGGGCCGTCTCTTTAAAGGATTTCGCGTAGGGGCCGAGGCCGAAGACGGTCATGTGGCCCACGCCGGCCATGATCCCGCCGAAGGCGCCGACGGTGGAGAAGATCCAGCCGACCCAGATGGCCCACAGGAAGGCGACGATCAGGTTAACCTGCGGCGCCCCCGGTATCCCGAGGAATCCCGGCGGCGCGTTCGGATCAATGTGCCCCTTTTCCGCGCCGAGCGGCACTTCCTGAATCGCTTTGGCCAGCTTGCCTGTCAGTCCAAGGTCATCCAACGACGTCGCACCGGGGTTCGCGCCCACGCCGGCGGCGCCCAGCATAAGGCCCGCCAGCAGCGTGAGCAGCAGGGCGACCGCCACCCTGCGCCATAATCTCCCGTTCTTCACGTTAAACCTCTCCCTTATCTGCTGATTGACTATTGATTATCAGGCCTGTCTGGAACTCAGCTGACCGGTCTATGCCGTGTCTCTCACCCCCCGGTCCGGTTTTTTAACAGAGCGACCGGCGTATCCCGCCCAGGCGGGAGATAACCCCAGGCGGATTGAGCCCCCGGCTCGACCTCGTCGTCCCGCCCGGCAAGCGGCGGCTCGGCGTCCTTGTACTTCTCCGCCACTTCGTAGGGACGCGGGTCGTCGTAGTCGACCTCGATGGCATGCGCCCCGCTGTACAGGGCGGCCAGGGTGTTGTGGCCCAGCACGCGGTCTTTCGCGGCAAAGGTCGTGGTCGGCGGCAGGGTGTGCGTGGCGAAACACATGTCGTGGCCGAGGCAGATGCCCATCTGGACCGAAAGGTCAATGCGCAGCCTGTTGACGACCTTGGCCTGCCCCACCGGGTTGCAGGCCGACTCGAACTCGGCGTTGGGGTTCATGTAGGGCGTGTTCTGGGACTTCTTGTCGATGCCGCTGGTCTTGCAGCAGACCGAATAGACGATAAAGTACTGCCTCAGGATGTCCGAAAGCATCCGCGCCTCTTCGAACAGCCCGTTGCAGAACCCCAGGCTGATGGTCTTGAAGCCCGCCCGCCGGCCGAAGAGGATCAACTCCTGCAGCCTGGTCCGCCGGACCTGGCCGGGCTTCGGCAGGCCCTTGCCCTGCAGGTATTTCTTGCGCTGGTAGGTGGTGTAGACGACGGTCAGCGGGTGGTGCCCCAGGACCCAGTCGGAGACCGCGAAATTGGTCACGGGCACGTTGCTGTACCGGTTGAACAGGATGTCCTGCTCGATGCACAGCCCCAGGGAGACGTGCATGGGGGCGCCGAAGGCGTTGAGGGCGTCGACCTTGCTCCGGTCGTCACGCTCATAGAGGCCGAACCGCTTGTCGGGGTCGAGGACAAACCGCTTGTCTTCCGTGAGGCAGTGGTCGCAGCAGACGGCGTGGACCCGGTAGTGGGGCGACAAGGCGTCAGCCGTCAGCTTCGCCTCGTGCCGGAGCCCGGCGCAGTAAACCAGGCCGAGTTCCCTGTACCCCATCATCCGGGGGATAAAGATCAGTTCCTGGAGACGGGTCAGGTTGTTGCCGTAGACGTGCTGCAGGAAGGCGCTGTAGGTTACGTAGGGCCGGACCTTCGGGTCCCTGTACTCCGGCACCTCCAGCGTGCCCCCGTGGCAGTCGCGGCCCTGCTTGCTGCAGGCCATCTTCAACTCGCAATACGCGCATTTCATTCGCGCTGCACTCCCCCTCCGGCCCGATGAAGCCGTTAAGTCCCCGCAAACGTGAGAGCGTTCACATTTAGATTTTATAAAGATTCTATCTTAGGGCTGACCCGGCGACAGCCACGTGTAGTGCCTGAAAGGTGTCATCCTCGTTACAAAGGCATGGTCTCGGGCAAAACGAAAATACGGCCTGCTTGCCGACCGGAGCTATGTCGGCCGGCCGACAATGCCGGTTACACGAAAAAGGCGCCGCCGTGCACGGCGCCGCCGGCTTCTTACGGGCTTTCACGTCCCCGGCCCTCGGGTTCGGACGGGATATCAACGGGCTTGGGGCGCGTGGGTGTAGTTGCCGACGGCCAGGCCGGGGCGGGCACGGAGGCGGTCGACAAGGGCGGGGATGCCGAGCAGTTCCCCCTGCCGGCCGGGAAGGGCGGAGAAGAGGAAGGCGGGGTCGACGTTCAGGTTGCGGAGCTGGACCATGTCGACCGTCCCCTCGTCGAGGAGGGCCTTCAGGGCGGCGGCCTCCTCCTCGCGGTCGGTCAGGCCGGGCATGACCAGGAGGTTTAAGGAGACGTAGACGCCGTGTTCTTTCGCCGCGGCCAGGGAGCGGCGGACGTCTTCCAGGGCGAAGCCCGGGGGGCGGTGGTAAGCCCGGTAGGTCTCGTCCCGAACGCTGATCAGGCTGACGCGCACGCTGTCCAGGCCGGCGGCGGCGACGGCGCGCAGGGCGGCGGTGTCCAGGCCGTTGGTGTTCAGGTTGACGCTCCCCCGGGAGGTACGGGCGCGGACGGCGGCGACGGCCTCCGCGAGGAGCCTGCTTTGCGTCAGGGGCTCGCCCTCGCAGCCCTGGCCGAAGCTGACGATGGGCTCGATCCCCTCGGCGAGGTGCATGGCGCCCAACGCGGCGATCTCCTCGACCGTGGGCGTGAAGGCGATCCGCTCCTGGGGGGACGGGCAGCCGCCCTCGGGCTGCTGCGAGAGGCAGCCCAGGCAGGCGGCGTTGCAGGCGGGAGCGACGGGCAGGCCGGCCTCCCAGCGGCCGTAGAAGAGGTTCTGCGCCGTGAGACAGCGGTACTCCAGGGCACAGCGGGAGAGGTGCTCCACCAGCCGGTTCTCCGGGAAGCGCTTGCGCAGGGCCTTGATGCGGCGGGGCAGGGTGCGGTCGTTGTAGAGGGCCGGGTTCCAGCGGTAGGCCCGGTCGGTGACCAGGGCGGCGGCGTAGATTTGCCCGTCCCCGGCGACGCCGACGGCGGTGTAGCCGAAGAGGGGCAGGCGCGGGGCGCCCGCTTCCGCCCTGTAGGCGGGGAGAAGGGTGCGGGTGTAGCCCTGGGGCAGGGTGGCGGCGACGGCCAGGAGGGGCTCGCCCGCTCCCCGGCGGGCGGCGACGTCCCGCAGGGGCCGCCCGGAGGCCGGATCCCAGGCGACGGCGGCGCGGTCCGGCAGGAGCATGAGGTCGGCCCCTTCGGGCAGGGGTACGGCCCGCGCGGCGTCCAGGGGGACGACCCTCGCCCCGTCCCAGCCGGCGGCCCCGAGTTCGGGGTCCTCGTAGAGGGCGCCGTCGGCGGTGGCGTAGAGGAGCTTGAGCAGCCGGCCGCTCATTGCGGGCTGTGCGGCGGCACGCGGCGGCGCCCGCGCCACCGGACCCGGGGATCGGTTTCCCTGGCCGGCGCTTCACCGAGGAAGGCCAGGGCCCACAGGCAGCGTGTCGGCTCGGGTAACTCCCGCCGGCCGTAATAGTCTTTCATAAAGACCTCACGTATGCGCTCCGCACCGTAGTAACCGAACAACCATTCGATCTGCTCCCAGGACCCGCGGGCCAGGGTCGTGCGGATGACCAGTTCGGCGGCCCGGTCGGGATCGATGGTTCTCACGTGATAGTTGCGAAACAGGTCGCGCAACGGTTCCGGCAGCATCACTTCGGCCCCCCCTGGTGCGCCCGGACCAGGGCACGTGCCACCCGCCCGGCTTCCCGGCGCAAGAAGTCCTCAATCTCCTCCGCCGAGATTTTCTCCCCTTCAGGGATCAGATTCAGGACCTGTTCCCGGTCCGGCGTATCCCCGGTGTAGGCCAGTTGTTCCAGGAAAAGCCTCTGCGCGAAGAGGCACTCCCCTTCAAGCGTGAACTTCCGCGGCGCGTTGGCCAGGATATACGCCAGGGAAACCTCCCCGGAGCGCAGGGCGAAGTAGAGGTCCACATAGTCCCGGAACAGCGCCCTTCTTCCGATGGTGTACGCCTTCATCAAGGCGATCTCCCGCACGGAGGCGACGTCGATCCCCCGGATGGCGGGAGCGATGCTCCCCCCTCCGCTTTTGCCCAAGATTTGTTCCAGCCGTTCCAGTGCGCCGTTTCCTCCCCCGTCTGTGCTGCGGGAAACCCCCATATGTATATTTTACCACACTTTGCGGCATCAGGCCCTCGCGCCTTGCGCGGGCTGTTCCCGCCGCGCCTCCTCGATGGCGCCGATCATGAAGAAGGCCTCCTCGGGCCGGTCGTCGTGCCTGCCGTCCAGGATCTCGGCGAAGCCGCGGACGGTGTCCGCCCGGGAGACGTAGCGGCCGGGGCGGTTGGT
The DNA here is from genome assembly GCA_030019475.1 of Thermoanaerobacterales bacterium. Classification (NCBI taxonomy): domain Bacteria; kingdom Bacillati; phylum Bacillota; class Clostridia; order Thermoanaerobacterales; species Thermoanaerobacterales bacterium. The sequence goes on from JASEER010000029.1 coordinate 5,106, forward strand.
GAAGGCCTCGGCGACGTGGAAGGGCTGGGAGAAGAAGCGGGAGATCCTCCGCGCCCGCGCGACGGTCAGGCGGTCCTCCTCGGAGAGTTCCTCCAGGCCGAGGATGGCGATGATGTCCTGCAGTTCCCGATAGCGCTGCAGGACCTCCTGCACCCCCCGGGCGACGCGGTAGTGTTCCTCGCCGACGACGCGGGGGTCGAGGAGGCGGGACGCGGAGTCCAGGGGGTCGACGGCCGGGTAGATGCCCCGCTCGGCGATCTGCCGGGAGAGGACGACGCTCCCGTCCAGGTGGGCGAAGGTGGTGGCCGGGGCCGGGTCGGTCAGGTCGTCGGCCGGGACGTAGACGGCCTGCACGGAGGTGATCGAGCCCTTCCGCGTGGAGGTGATGCGTTCCTGGAGCTGGCCGATTTCAGTGGCCAGGGTCGGCTGGTAGCCGACGGCGGACGGCATGCGCCCCAGCAGAGCCGAGACCTCGCTGCCGGCCTGGGCGAAGCGGAAGATGTTATCGATGAAGAGCAGGACGTCGGCGCCCTCGGCGTCCCGGAAGTGCTCGGCCATGGTCAGGCCGGTGAGGCCGACGCGCAGGCGCGAGCCGGGCGGCTCGTTCATCTGGCCGAAGGCCATGACCGTCTTGTCCAGGACACCGGCTCCGGTCATCTCCTGCAGCAGCTCGTGGCCCTCGCGCGTCCGCTCCCCCACGCCGGTGAAGACGGAGATGCCGCCGTGGTGCTTGGCGATGTTGTTGATCAACTCCATGACGATGACGGTCTTACCCACCCCGGCGCCGCCGAACATGCCGATCTTGCCGCCCTTCATGAAGGGGACCAGGAGGTCGATGACCTTCAGCCCGGTCTCCAGGATCTCCACCTCCGTCGACTGGTCGGCCAGGGCCGGGGCCGGCCGGTGGATGGGCAGCGACGTCTCCGCGGCAACCGGGCCGCGGCCGTCGACGGGGCGGCCAAGGACGTCGACCACCCGCCCGAGGACGGGCCGCCCGACCGGAACGGTGACCGGCGCCCCGGTGTCGGTGACGGGGATGCCCCGCGCCAGGCCGTCGGTGGAGCCCATGGCGATGCAGCGCACGGTGCCGTCGCCCAGGTGCTGGGCGACCTCCAGCATGAGATCAACGGGCCGCCCGGCGCCGCCGTCCGGGACGTCGATCTTCAGGGCGTTGAAGATGCGGGGCGTCTCGCCCGGCGGGAAACGGACGTCGACGACGACCCCGATGACCTGGACCACCTCACCCCGGGCCACGGCTACCTCCTCCCTCACCGGTTGTCGATGGCGGCGGCGCCGCCTACGATGTCGAGGATCTCCATGGTGATCGCCTGCTGCCGCCGCCGGGACAACTCCCGTGTCAGGCGGTCGACGGCCTCGCCGGCGTTGCGCACCGCGGCGTCCATGGCCGCCATGCGGGCGGCGTGCTCCCCGGCGCGGGACTCGGCCAGGGCGCGGTGGACGCGGGCGGTGACGTAGGCCGGGACGAGTTCGCCGAGGACCTCCTGCGGCGAGGGCTCGACGATGTAGAGCGGCTGCGGACCTTTACGCCGCTCTACATCCTCCGGCGCCGGGGGGACGACGGGCAGGAGGGGTTCGACCGCCGGGCGCTGGACGAGGACGCTGACGAAGCGGTTGTAGACCAGGTCCACGGCGGCGAACTCCCCGGCGGCCAGGCCGTCCAGCAGGCGGGCGGCGACGGCGCGGCTCAGCTCCGGGGGGACCGGGTCGTCAAGCCCGGTGAACGTCTCGCGCAGGTCGGCCCCGCGGAAGCGCAGAGCGGTGACGGCCCGGCGCCCGACGGCGATGAAGGCCGGGGCCGGCCCGCCGCCCTCGCGTGCCTTTTGCATGTCCAGGGCGGCGCGGACGACGGCGGCGTTGAAGCCGCCGGCAAGCCCCCGGTCGCCGGCGATGACCAGCAGGCAGCGGCGGCCGGCCGGGGCCGGAGCACCGGGCGGGAGCAGCAGGGGGTGCTCGATCCCCGGAGCGGCCGCCAGGCGCGCCAGAAGGCCGCCGATTTCCCCGGCGTAGGGGCGCGCCGCCGCGGCCGCCGCGCGGGCGCGGGCCAACCGGGCGGCGGCCACGGCCTTCATGGCGCGGGCGAGCTGCCGAACGTTGCGGATGTTGGCGATGCGCCGGCGCAGGTCGGCGACGGCGGGCACGGGCATCCCTCCGGTTCCTGTAGTCTTGGCCGCTCGGCCGACGACCGTGCCGCGAGAAGGAGGGGCAGGGGACTCCCCCGGAACGGCTTGCGCAGCGTCGGTAACAACTGTTGGCGAAGGTGAGGTAGCGTGGCCCGCGACGAGGACGTGAGCGGGCGCTTCCTTGATCCTGGCTGGCGCCCGCTGAGGGCGCCCCTTAAGGGAAGCGGCCGCGAACAATCCACAGGAGCGGGATGCCACGCTCCGAACCGAGCCTACAGTTGTCGACGCGGAGCACTGGAAGTGGAGGGGGACTCCCCTGCCCCTCTCCTCTACCCCCTTATGTACAGCTGTAACACGGGCTCGGCTGACGGCCATATGGGATGCGGGAGGTGATTTCAAGCCTCTCACTTCCCGCCTCTCACATCCCACCCATCCTTGAACGCCTCCAGGCTCTCCCGGAGCTTCGCCGCCAGGTCGTCGGGCAGGTCGCCGGTCTCCCGGACGGCCGCCCCGACCTCCGGGTGGTTGGTGCGCATGTACTCCAGGAACCGGTGCTCGAAATCCCGCACCCGGTTAACGGGCAGGTCGTCCAGGTAGCCGTGCACGGCGGCGAAGATGGCCAGGACCTGTTCTTCCAGGGGCATCGGCCGGTACTGCCCCTGTTTCAGCATCTCGGTCACCCGCTCGCCCCGGGCCAGGCGGGCGCGGGTGGCGGCGTCCAGTTCCGCCCCGAACTGGGTGAAGGCCGCCAGTTCCCGGTACTGCGCCAGGTCGAGGCGCAGGTGGCCGGCCACCTTGCGCATGGCGGGCTTCTGCGCCTTGCCGCCGACGCGGGAGACCGAGAGCCCGACGTTGACCGCCGGCCGCACCCCGGCGTAGAAGAGGTCCGGGTCGAGGTAGATCTGCCCGTCGGTGATGGAGATGACGTTGGTCGGGATGTAGGCCGAGAGGTCGCCCTGCAGGGTCTCGACGATCGGCAGGGCGGTCAGGGTGCCCCCGCCGGCCTCGGGGGCCAGGGCGGCCGCCCGCTCCAGCAGCCGCGAGTGCAGGTAGAAGATGTCCCCCGGGAAGGCCTCCCGCCCCGGCGGGCGGCGCAGCAGCAGGGCCATCTCCCGGTAGGCGGCGGCGTGCCGGGTGAGGTCGTCGTAGACGACCAGGACGTCCCTCCCCCGCTCCATGAACTCCTCCCCCATCGCCGTCCCCGCGAAGGGGGCGAGGTAGAGGAGCGGCGCGGGGTCGGAGGCCGTGGCCGAGACGACGATGGTGAAGTCCAGGGCGCCGCGCTCCCGCAGGACGCGCACGATCTGCGCGACGCTGGAGGCCTTCTGGCCGATGGCGACGTAGATACAGATGACGTCCTGGCCGCGCTGGTTGAGGATCGTGTCCACGGCCAGGGCCGTCTTCCCGGTCTGCCGGTCGCCCAGGATCAGCTCGCGCTGGCCGCGGCCGATGGGGATCATGCTGTCGATGGCCTTGATCCCCGTCTGCAGCGGGACGTTGACCGCCCGTCGGGCGATGATCCCCGGCGCGGTACGGTCCACCGGGCGGCGGCGGTCGGTCCTGACCGGCCCCCCGCCGTCGGCCGGCTCGCCGACGGGGTTAACGACCCGCCCGAGGAGCACATCCCCCGCCGGCACGGAGGCCACCCGGCCCGTGCGCCGCACGATGTCCCCCTCGCGCAGGTCGGCGTAGGGCCCGAAGATGACGCAGCCGGTGACGTCCTCGCCCAGGTGCAGGGCCATGCCCAGGACGCCGTTGGCGAACTCGACCAACTCCGAGAAGACGCAGCGCTCCAGCCCGTAGACGTCGGCCACCCCGTCCCCGATCCGGACGATGCTGCCGGTCTCGGCCACCTCGACGCGGGCCTCGAAGTCCGCGATTTTTTCTTTCAGGACATTGACGATCTCGTCAGCGCGCAGGGCCACTTGCCGGTTCCTTCAATCGTCAAGATTTGGGGGGCGGGGGCCGCCGGGGTCAATCGTCTTCCACGGCCATGGCGATGTAGGCGATACTGAGCACGGTGAAGACGAAGGCCTGGATGAAAGAAATAAAGACGCTGAAGGCCAGCCAGGCCACCGAGGCCAGGAAGCCCCCGGCGATCTCGGCCGTGCCCGTGATCAGGCCCAGCAGGGCGAAGATCATGATCTCCTTCCCCTGCATGTTGCCGAAGAGACGGAAGGCCAGGGTCAGGGGCCTGGACAGCTCCTCGATCAGCCGCAGGGGCAGGAGCACCGGGAAGGGCTTCAGGAAGCGCCCGAAGTAGCCCAGGCCGTGATAACGCAGGCCGTAGGCCTGGGTCAGGACGAAGGTGATCCCGGCCAGGGCGAACGTGGTCTGGTGGTCGGCCGTCGGGGCGAACATCGCCGGCACGATGCCCAGCAGGTTCGCCACCGTGATGAAGACCAGGCAGGTCATCATCACCATCGTCAGGCCCCGGCCCTTCGCCGGGTCCATGCTCTCGTCGATCAGACCGCGGACGAAGCCCCAAACGATCTCGAAGAGGGCCGCCGCCCGGCCGGGCCGGCGCACGTCGGCCCCGCGGGCCGCCAGCCACCCGAGCAGCAGGACGACGGCCATCGTCACCCAGGTGAAGACCATCGTCCGCGGATTGACATCCACCGGGTGGCCCAGGACCGTCCCCAGGTGCCAGGGGCGGTCGGGGAATCCCCAGACGTTGAGCGCCTCTTCCACCCGGCCCAGGCTGAACCCCTGTCCGTCCGTTTCCTTCACCCCCGGCGCAGCGCCGCTTGCCGGGCGCCGGTCGCTTGATAGGATTTCCCGCCCGCGCCGGGGACATACAAAAGCCGCCCCCGCAAAAGGAGGCGGCATCGTGTCCCCAGGTTTAGCCCCAGACGATCTCCGGGCACTTATACCGCCAGCGCTCCCTCGCCGGATCGATCAGCCGGCGGTAGTAATCGATCGAGCCCTCGGGGCCACGGCGCGGCCGGGGCTTCCCCGGTCACGATAATAAGCAACGGTTTCCCCCCGATCCGCGCCCTTGATTCGAAAAGCCCCCCTTTTCTTCCAGGATGCCTACCAGGCGCACTTTCTCTTCCGTCATCATGTTAGGCGGGCTGTTTGCCGAGAAGCTCGATGGCCTGGTTAACCAGCGATTCAATGGTTTTATGGACCCTAGAAAAACCCCTTGTAGTGAAGGTAGCTTCTCAAATCCTTCAGCGTGTAAATGCCGCGTTCCCGGAGGAGAGGGATGAGGCTCAAGAAAAGCCGGGCGTGGATGACCGCGTCGCCGAGCGCCGAATGCCGGCGTTCGAGCGGCACGCCGTAGTGGTTCGCCACATCGTCGAGCAGAGGGTGCTCCCAACGGGGGTTGAGCGCCTGGACCACCGGCAGAATGTCGAGTACCGCCGCCCGGCTGATTTTGAGCCGCGTATGCGGACGCAGCGCCAGGTTCAGAAAGGCGAGGTCGAAATCGGCGTTATAGCCTAAGGGGACCCCCTGGGCCAAAAACGCCAGGAACCAGGGCAGCGCGGCCTGGACGGAGGGGGCGCCGGCCACGTCCGGATCGGTGATTCCCGTCAGGGCCGCCGTATCGTGCGGGATCGTCCGTCCCGGATTTACCAATTGCTCGAAGCCGTCGCTTGTGACCTCTCCCTTTTCTATCCGGACGGCCCCGAGAGCGGTGATCCGGTCGCCGCCGAACGGGTGCAGGCCGGTGGTTTCAAGGTCGAAGGCCACATAAGCCTGGTCCATAAACGGCACGTCGCCGTCCCAGCGCCTGTTCAGCTCATTGATCAACGCGTCCAGCTCTTGTTGCCGGCCTTCCCCGCGCAAGCGGATCCGGAGACTGTCAATAACCTGGATCAAATAGGTGCTTGACACTGAAGTCACCCCGATATATCCCCGTAACCATTTACACCCTGAAGCTCATCCCTGTGAGGTACTGCAGTCGGGAAGCCACAACCAGGGCCTCGCGGAGGGCGTTCAGTTCCCGGCGGCTCATACGGCGGGGGTTGACGTAGTTTGAGGGGTTCCACCCCTGGCTTAAGCGCTGCAGGCTGTCCCGCAGCCGCATCATCAGCATGTTGTCGTAAGCAAGCCTGAAGGTCTCCGCGTCATCCTCCCCGAAAACATCCAGCTTAACGAGTTCCCGCAGCCGGTCGAAGGTCGAGGTGGCCGTAACCCCTTCCCGCAAGGCAAAAAGGCGGATGCAGTCCACAAAGTGAATCAGCACCGAGCGTTTAATGTCCAGTTCGTCTTTGTGGGGCCCCGACTTTTCCGTAACCACCTGCCGGAGGGGATTGAGCGGGATCTTCTTGGCCAGCGCATCCCGTGCCAGGAAGTGCAGAACCACCTGCTCCCCGCTTAGCCAGTGAAGGATCGTCTCGCGCAGCTTCTCGGCGAGCGCAAAAAGTCCGCAGACCGGCCGGAAGTCGAAGAAGATGGTCATCTTCCGGAGTTGGTCGCCCTGAGGTTCCCTCACCCAGCTCCGCACCGTGCCGAGCCATTCACGGTAGGATTTGCACCATTCCGCGTTATTCGCCATTACCTTCCCCGGACAGGGGGCGAACCCCAGCTCAACGAGGCCGGCCACCACCTTCCCGCCGAGGGCCAGGAAGTACTCCTGAAAAGCAGCCTCTTTACCGGGGGGCGGGTCTTCGTAAACCAGGGCGTTGTCCTGGTCGGTCCTGATCACCTGCTCCCGCCGCCCGCCGCTGCCCATGGTCAGCCAGCAGTAACCGCACGGGGCGTATCCCTTCCCCTCGGCGTACAGTTCTTCCTCCGCAATGAAGATAAGGCGCTTCACCAGCTGGTCGTAAAGCTCCGAAACCAGTACCCCGGTTTCGGCGGCCGTCGCCTGACCGGCCACCAATCCCAGGACCACCCGGTCTATCTGCCGCATCGCGGCCTTGAGCGCATCCGGGTCCCTGGCCCGCTCGATAGCCGTCAGGGCGCTCAAGGCGTCCACGTTCTGCGTGCGCACCAGGTCGGCCAGGGTTACGATGCCCCTGACCAGGCGGTGGTCGGCCACGATGACGTGTTTGCACTGCCGCTGCACCATCGCCAGCAGCGCCTCCTGAAAGAGCGCGGCAGGCGGAAGGATCACCGGGTCCGGCCCCATGATTTCCCCGGCCGTCAGCCGGTTCCGGCCCGGGTGTTCAGCCGCCAGGATTTTTTTCACCAGGTCCTTCTCCGTGACGATGCCCAGCGGCCCTCCGCTCTGGTCGATTACGATCACCGAGCTGATCTGCTTCTCACTGATCAGGCGGGCGATGTCCGTCACAGTGTCGCTCTCGCGGCAGGTCACCACCGGAGTGCTCATGATCTCGTAGAGCCGCTTCCGGAAGGGCCTCTCCGCCCCCTGCCCGAGGACGAACTGCTCACGGATGACCCCGTCCCACAGGTGGCGCATCCTTTCGGCCAGCATCCGGCTGAAGTAGCCGGCAAACCGGGGATCGGTGGCCATCAGCTTCTCAAAACACCCCCGGGGAACCAGAAGGCAGCGCGTATCCTCCACGGCCCGCGTGGAAGCCGGATAGGCCTCGTTGGAAAAGAACACCGTCTCCCCGAAAAAATCGGGGGGACGGCGCAGGCTGACCGCCTTCTCCTCTCCCGTATCCGTCGCCAGCAGGATCTCCACCAGACCGGAGACGACGACAAAAAAGACCTCCCGGGATGGCTCCCCCTGGCGGAAGATATAGCTCCCCCTGGGATAGAGACGGACCCTGAAATCACCGGCGCACTCCTTGAGGACCGCCTCCGTCAGCTCGGAAAAAGGCGGCGTCTCTTTTAAAAGAGTAAGCATCTCCTGCACTTACGGCTCCCTCCGGCGTTTTCCCCGCGAAACCGCCGGGGCCGGGCCCCGCTCTGCGCAAGGCCCGGCTCCACCGGCCGCAGGAAAATCGCATGAACAATAACGTTATTCCGCGCCCGCCGCGAGATAGGTTCTGATCCTTTCGGCGCTGAACTTCGCCTCGGCCTCCTTATCCGGCACCAAGAGAGAGACCACAAAGGCCGTTACAAAGCTCGCCGTCATAGAGATGATCGCCGGGTTCTTCAGCGGGAAGACGGCCACCGGATTCTTGAACACATCAACCCAGACCGTCGGGCTCAGGATGATGAGCAGGGTGGCCAGCAAAGCGCCGACGATAATGGAGGCCGTCGCGCCCGCCGTACTCATCTTCCTCCAGGTGATCGACAGGAAAAGCGCCGGGAAGTTCGCGCTGCAGGCGACGGCAAAGGCCAGGCCCACCATGAACGCGACGTTCTGCCCCTTGAAGAGGATGCCCAGGAGGATGGCCAGGACACCGATAAAGATGGTGGCCGTCCGGGCGACCTTGACCTGCTCCATTTCGGTGGCCTTTCCGCCCTTGACCACGTTAACATAGATGTCGTGTGACAGGGCGGACGCGCCGGCGAGCGTCAGCCCGGCGACGACCGCCAGGATAGTGGCAAAGGCCACCGCGGCGATAAATCCGAGGAACGGGACGCCGCCCAGCAACTCCGCGAGAAGCAGCGCCGCCATATTGCCGCCCTTGTCAATGCCGGCGATGACCTCACGCCCCACCAGAACCGAGGCGCCGAAGCCGACGAGCGGGATGATGCAGTAGAAGTAGCCGATGAACCCCGTCGCCCAGGCCACCGATTTCCGCGCCTCCTTGGCGTCCGGAACGGTGTAGAACCGCATCAGGATGTGGGGCAGGCCCAGGAGGCCGAACATCAGCGCCAAACCGAGGGAGACAGCGTCGAGCGGGTTGCTTATCAGCTTGCCTGGTTCGAGGGCCGCCTGGCCGAACCTGGCCGCCACGGCACTGTACAACTCCCCGGGGCTGAAGTGGAAATGGGCCATGGTCAGCAGCATCAGGACCGTGACGCCGCCGAGCAGGAGGATCGCCTTGATGATCTGAACCCAGGTCGTGGCGAGCATCCCGCCGAAGAGCACGTACATCAGCATGACCACGCCGACGATAATGATGGCGGCTTCATAAGGAAGACCGAACATCAGCTTGATGAGAGTGCCGGCACCCACCATCTGGGCGATGGTATAGAAAAGAACGGTGAGGATGCTGCCGACGGCCGCGGCGATCCGGATAGGCCGCTGCCGCAGCCTGTAGGCCACCACGTCCGCGAAAGTGAATTTCCCCAGGTTCCGCAGCGGCTCCGCGATGAGGAAGAGCAGTACCGGCCACCCCACCAACCAGCCGACCGCGTAAATCATGCCGTCAAACCCCGTTAAAGCTACCATCCCGGCGATCCCGAGGAAGGAAGCCGCGCTCATGTAATCCCCCGCCAGCGCAATGCCGTTCTGAAGCGCCGTTACGCTCCGCGCCGCGGCGTAGTACTCCGTAGTCGTTTTCGTCCTCCTGGCCGCCCAGTACGTTATCAGGAGAGAGACAGCCACAAAGATCATGAAAAAGGTGATCCCCAAAGTCGTGGGTTGCCCCAAAGACGTCTGCATCACTACACCCCCCGTTCCTTGTCTATTCTTCGAGCGACTGCTCTTCGAGCGACTGCCGCAACGACGCTACCTTCCTGTCGTAGCTCGAATTGGCCCAGAAAACATAAACGAGAGTCAGGACAAAAGAGATCACGATTACCAGCACCGCCATCGGGATACCGAGCGTGGTCGCATCCCCTATCTTGCGGGCGATGGTTTCCTTGGAATAGCCGACCAGCAGAATGAATCCGTAATAGGTGATGAAGACCAGCAGCGTTAAGATGCTCGCCACCGTCCACCGGGAAACAACCAGATTGGTGAACTCCGGTGAGTCCTCGATTCTCTTCGCGTCCCCAGCCATATTAACCCCCCTCAAAATGCAGTCTGTTTACGACACCCGTCTGCCTTCGGGACTTGAACCCCTCGCACCCCCGCTTGGAGTTCCCTCTCTTTGAATGTACCCCCCAAATCCCCCCAATTCAATAAATTGTGAATCTTTAAAAATGTCTGCCTTTGATATTACGCGGAACCCTCCCGGTCGCCAACACTTTATGTTCTAAAGGCCGGAAATGAAGTCCGAACGGTTCTGGCAGGGGGGCGGGCTCTCGTAATGCGGGTTGCGGCGCGTGGGAAGGGCCGGCTTACAGTTGAGGCTGCAAATAGAACCCTTCGGGACCCGAATCCACCCTTTCGACATCCATAGCGGAAAGGTCAGGGCCGCCGCATTCCCGCCCTCGGGCACGGAAAAGCCGCCGCCCACGCTCTTCCCCGGCGGGCGCCCTTGCGGCGGAATGTAAAATTACCTTGACATCAGGCGGCGGCTACGCTATCGTTATGTCAAGGAAACTTTACTTATGAGCGACCGGCGCCGGCACGCGTGCCGCGCGGGGAGGATTGAGGAAGGGGCGTGGGGCATGCGGAACAGGTTGCGGGAGTTGCGGCAGCAGGCCGAATTGCGGCAGGAGGACCTGGCAGAGAGGGTCGGGGTCAGCCGGCAGACGATCATCTCCATCGAGAACGGACGGTACAACCCGTCCCTGGTGCTGGCCCACCGGCTGGCGCGGGTCTTCGGGCTGACGATCGAAGATGTCTTTATTTTCGCGGAAGAGGAGGATGATAGGAAATGAGGATGCCTGTCAGGAACCTGCTGGAGTTCGCCGGAGTCGCCCTGCCTTTTATCGTTGTGGCCCTGGCATTCTCCGGCCCGCGCGCCGGGAAGCTTCTGGTTTCCGGCCTGGCGGTGTTCGTCCTGGGCGCGGCGCTCTCCCTCTACCATTGGCGCAAGGGGGCAGCCGCCGACCGGGAGTATAACGACGAGCGGCAGGACTACATTTTCACACGCGCCGCGCGGTTTTGCGCCTACGTCACGGCGGTCAGCCTGCAGGGGCTATGGGCCTACCACTTCGTGCAATACGGCAACACGGCCTACGACCCCCTCTTCTGGATGATGGGGATCTTCTGGGGCTCCTTCCTGGGTGCCTATCTATACTATCACCTGCGTAGTTAGGATATGGCGGCGCAGGCGGCCTTCCTTCTCTGCAACTCGTCACGCAGCTGGACAGCCGGGACGTTTACGCAGCCTACCTCCTGGTTTACAGCCCGAGGTCAGCCAGGAGACGGCGGGCGTTGCCGCCGATGACGGCCTCGAAGGTCTCCGCGGGCAGGCTGAGGCGGCGGAGGCGGGCGATCTCCCAGCCCGGCTCGCGGAAGGGGTAGTCGCTGCCCAGGAGGATCCGGTGCGGGCCGTGGACGTCGATCAGCCGCCGGAAGAAGTCGTCGTCGATGAAGTCGAGGGTGCTGGAGGTGTCGAACCAGACCGGCCGGCCGGCCAGGCAGGCCAGGGAGCGCTCCCACATTTGATAGCCGCCCATGTGCGCGGCGACCACCCGCAGCCCGGGCAGGATGTCCAGGACGCGGGCCAGGCGCTCGGGGGAGGTGTAGTTCGTCTTCGCCGGGGTTTCGTCGTCACCGACGTGCAGGACGACCAGGAAGTCCCGCGCCAGCCTCTCGTAGAGGGCCAGGGCGCGGTCCTCGTCGAGGTAGAACCGCTGGAAGTCGGGGTGGAACTTGACGCCCTTGATGCCCGCGGCGCGCAGGCGGGCGATCTCGGCCTCCGTACCTTCGTCGTAGGGGTGCAGGGTGCCGAAGCCCACCAGGCCGGGGCCGGCGTTGGCCAGCGCCCAGTCGTTGGCCGCCCGCACCTGGTCGGGCCGGGTGGCGGCGGTGAAGAAGACGGCGCCCGCGAGGCCCGCGGCGGCGGCGAGGTCCAGGTACTCCTCCCGCGTGGCGCGGTGGTTGACCGGGATGCCGTAGTGCGCCTTCAGCCCGTCCACGACGCGCGGAGCGATCTTCTCGGGATAAAAGTGGACGTGGAAGTCAACCGGCTTCACAGCTCGATCAGGACCTTCTTGAGTTCCTCCCTGACAACCGGAAGATCTTTACGCAGAGTGCTCCAAACGACGTCAAGCTTTACCCCGAAGTACTCGTGAATAATGATATCCCGCATCCCCGTGATCTTACGCCGGGGGATACTCGAGAACCTCTCCCTTGTTTCCTGGGGAATGCTTTTCGCCGCCTCGCCTATTATGCCGAGTCTGCGCAAGACAGCGTCCTGTAAGATGCCTTCGGTATACTTTTCGATCAGTAAGATAGACTCCAGCATGTGCTGGATGAGCACCCTGGTGCGCTCTACGTTACACTCTTTCATGGATCGTCACCTGCTCCGCCAGCACCCGCTTCTCGAACAAAGGATGTATGCCGCCATAGGTCAAGAGATCAACACGCCGGCCCAGGGCGTCTTCAAGGTCTAACTTGAGCGCCCCGAGATCAAACAATGTCTTGCCCTCGGCCAACTACACCAGCAGGTCGACGTCGCTCTCCTCCCCCGCCTCGCCACGCGCCAGCGAGCCGAAGACGGCGGCGCGCCGGACGTCATGCCGTTTGAGCACGGGGATCATTCTTTCCTTGGCGTCCTCGATGGTCAGGGGCAATTCAAGCTCACCTCGTCTTCCTGTTTTGAGCATAAGATCTTTTAAGTAAGGGGCCTGACCCCTTTTTAAATGACCCCTTTTTAACTGCCTCCTTTTAAGGTTTCTCGGGGAGGGAGAGGGCCGGGTCGTAGGGCTGATCGTGCCAGCGCACCTCGAAGTGCAGGTGCGGCCCCTCGGAACGGCCGGTGGAGCCGACGCGGGCGATGGGCTGCCCCGCGCGGACCTCTTCCCCGTCCTTGACGAGCAGCTCCGAGCAGTGGGCATAATAGGTCTCCAGGCCGTCGCCATGGTCTAAGATGACCAGGAGGCCGAAGGTGCCCGCCGTCGCCGCGTAGCGCACGCTCCCGCCGCGGGCGGCGCGGATCAGGTCGCCCTCGCCAGCGGCGATGTCGATCCCCTTGTGCGGCCGCCCGTCACGCATCCCGAACCCCGAGGTGACCGCGCCGGTTACCGGCCAGCGCAGCATGCCCCACTGCGGCCCGCGGGGAAGGCTGAGGCCGCGCATCGGCACGACCAGTTCCCGCCCCTCGACGATACGGTCGGGGTCGTCAAGGCCGTTCTCGGCCGCCAGCTCTTCCACCGGGACCCGGTAGCGGTCGGCGATGGTCGACAAGGTCTCCCCGGGCTGCACCCGGTGCTTCAATTCGGCGTTCCCGGGGATCGCCAGGGTCTGCCCGGCGTAGATGGTGTCCGGGCTGGTCAGGCCGTTGGCCTGCGCCAGTTCGTCCACGGGTACGCCGTGGTCGGCGGCGATGGTCCAGAGGCTGTCGCCGGGCTGCACCCGGTAGCTTTCCCCCGCCGTCGCCGGCACCTCCGCCCGGTCATGGTAGGGCAGGTCGGGCCGGATAAGCTCGTCCAGACGCGCATTGGCCGGGAAAAGCACGGCCAGCGCCAGGGCGCCGCCCAGGGCCAGGACGGCCATTACGCGTTTCGGTCGCATCATTTCCACCTCTTTGCGAGGACATTCGTTAACTAGCTTTTCCTCGCGAGGTGGAATTTATACCTAGCCGTGCTGGACGTATTTACGCCCGTTGGTCCCGGGGGGCCGCGGCGGGTCGCCCACAGGGCCGGCCGCCGTCTTGAAGGCCTGGAAGTTGCGCAGAAGGTCGGCGTTCGTCTTGGTGCGTCGCATCTCCTCCAGCATGTGCTCCATGGCCTCCCAGGGCGTCATCTGGTTGGTCAGTTTCCGGAAATACCACATCAACTCCAACTCTTCCGGGGAAAGCAGAAGCTCTTCCTTGCGGGTGCCGGAGCGCTGGATGTCAATGGCGGGGAAAATGCGCCGGTCGGCCAAGCGGCGGTCGAGGACCAGTTCCGAGTTGCCGGTGCCCTTGAACTCCTCGAAGATGACCTCGTCCATCCGGCTGCCGGTCTCGATCAGGGCGGTGGCCAGGATGGTCAGACTCCCGCCTTCCTCCACCTTCCGCGCGGCGCCGAAGAAACGCTTCGGCTTGTGCAGGGCGGCCGGGTCGACGCCGCCCGAGAGGGTGCGCCCGCTGGGGGGCACGACCAGGTTGTGCGCCCTCCCAAGGCGGGTGATGCTGTCCAACAGGATGGCCACGTCTTGCCCGTGTTCGACCAGGCGCTTGGCCCGTTCAAGGACGATCTCGGCCACCTTGACGTGGTTGTCGGCCGGTTCGTCGAAGGTGGAGGCGATGACCTCGGCGCGCACTGAGCGCTCGATGTCGGTCACTTCCTCCGGCCGCTCGTCGATGAGCAGGATGATCAGGGTGATCTCGGGGTGGTTGGTGGTGATGCTGTTGGCGATCTCCTTCAGGAGAGTGGTCTTCCCCGCCTTCGGCGGGGCGACGATCATGCCGCGCTGGCCCTTGCCGATGGGGGAGATGAGATCGATGATGCGCGTGGCCACCCTGTTGGGCGTGGTCTCCAGCCTGATTCTTTGCTGGGGGTAGAGGGGGGTCAGGGCGTCGAAGTGCATGCGGTTGGCCGCCGTCTCCGGGTCGGCCCCGTTGACCTGCTCCACGCGCAGGAGAGCCAGGTACTTCTCGTTGTCCTTGGGGGGCCTCACCTGCCCCGAGACCATGTCTCCCGTCCGCAGGCCGAACCGGCGGATCTGGGAGGCGGAAACATAGATATCTTCGTTGGACGGGACGAACTGGAAGGGTCGGAGGAAACCGTAGCCTTCGGGCAGGATGTCGAGCACGCCTTTGGCGATGAACATGCCGCTGCGATCCATCTGGGCCCGGTTGATCTCGTAGATCAACTCTTTCTTTCGTAATCGGTAATATCCCGGGATATTGAGTTCCTTCGCGATGGCATAAAGCTCGCTGACCGTTTTGTTCTCCAAGTCCGCAATGGACAAGGGCATCCCCCCCTCGTGGGTCGTTATTTCTGGTATATCCGACGGGAAAAACGTTTATTCCGCACGAAGCAATGGCAAGCGGGGCGGCAAGGCGGCCCGGGAGCCGGATGGGAGAAGCACCGTTACTTGTTCCGGAGCTTCGCCCAGTCATCCAGGAAGCGCTTGATGCCGACGTCGGTCAAGGGGTGTTTGATCATCTGCATGAGGACCTTGTACGGCACGGTGGCGATATGCGCTCCCGCCCGGGCGGAGGCCAGGACGTGCAGCGGGTGCCGGATGCTGGCCGAGATGACCTGGGTGGGCAGGTCGTAGGTGTTGAAGATCTCCACGATGTCACCCACGACCTCGATCCCGTCGTGCCCGGCGTCGTCAAGGCGCCCCACGAAGGGGCTGACGTAGCTGGCCCCGGCCAGGGCGGCCAGGAGGGCCTGGTTGGCCGAAAAGACCAGGGTGACGTTGCACTTGATGCCCCGGGACTCCAGTTCGTGGACCGCCTTCAAGCCCTCCCCGAGCATGGGGATCTTGATGACGACGTTGGGGTGGATCCTGGAGAGTTCAACGGCCTCGTCGACCATCCCCCGCGCTTCGGTGCTGATGACCTCGGCGCTGACCGGGCCGTCGATGATGCTGACGATCTCGCGCACGACGGTGGTGAAGTCGCGCCCCTCTTTGGCGATGAGGCTGGGGTTGGTGGTGACGCCGGAGATGACGCCGAGCGCGGCGGCATCGCGGATTTCGTTGACGTTGGCGGTGTCGAGGAAGAGTTTGATGGGAAAGCACCTCCAGATTCTAGTCGTCGGGCGTCAGTCGTGCAAGACCCAACCCTTACAGGCACGGTTCCGTAACAAAGGGTGTAGGTTGAGTGCTGGATCGGAGCGTGGCTGACCCTCCTGCGGATTGATTCGCGGGCGCAGATTCCGGCTACCAGGCCTGCCCGGTGCTGCCGAAGAGACGGATCTTCTCCCGGATGACGGCCGACGCGGCTTCACGCGCCGGACCGAGGATACGGCGCGGGTCGATCTCGCCGGGGTCGGTCGCCAGGACGCAGCGGGCGGCGTCGGTGAAGGCCTGGCGGATGTCGGTGTCGATGTTGATCTTCCGTACCCCGCGGCGGACGGCCTCCCGGATGGCCTCGGCGGGCACCCCGGAGGAGCCGTGCAGGACGAGCGGGGCACTGACGATTTCCCTGATCTTCGAGAGGCGCTCGAAGTCCAGGCGGGGCACGCCCTTGTAGCGCCCGTGCGCCGTCCCGACGGCCACGGCCAGGGCGTCCACGCCGGTGGCGGCGACGAAGTCGCGCGCCTCCTCGGGCACGGTGAAGAAGGCCTCCCGCTCGCCGACCGAGATGTCGTCCTCGGTACCGCCGATGCGGCCGAGTTCGGCCTCGACGGAGACGCCCACGGCCCGGGCGACGTCGACGACGCGACGGGTGAGGGCGATGTTCTCCTGAAGAGGCAGGTGGGAGCCGTCGATCATGACGGAACTGAAGCCCGCCCTGATGCAGCGGACGGCCTGCTCGAAGCTCGTGCCGTGGTCGAGGTGGAGGGCCACCGGAACGGCGGCCTCGGCGATGGCCTGCCGCGCCAGGGCGGCGATATAATCCAGCCCGGCGTACTTGATGGCTCCCTGGCTGGCCTGGACGATGACCGGCGCCTTCTCGGCCTCGGCGGCGCGGACGATGGCCTGTACGATCTCCATGTTGTTGCAGTTGAAGGCGCCGACGGCCCATCCGCCCGCCTCGGCGCGGGCCAGGATTTCGGCAGTCGTTACGAGGGGCAATTGAGATCCCCCTTTTTATCGTGTCCGTAACGTGCTCCGCCCCCGGGCCGGGGGGTGACGTGGCGGCTCAACTCGATACGCTCGGCGGACTCCAGCCGCACCAGGTCCTCGTCCGTGGCCGCCTCGATGACATACACCCGGCGGCAATGGCGGCAGTGCAACTCGACCCGGTCCGGGTGGATTTCCAGCTCGATACGGTTTTCCCCGCAGGCGCAGGACATGTTCCCTTCCTCGGCCAGGGTATGGACGTAAGTCAGGGCGGCGAGCATGATCTCCGCGTTGTGAAAGTAGTCCTTCCCGCCCATCTCGGCCACCAGGGCTTCCAGGGCCTCCTCGTGGCTCGGCAGGCAGGCCTTTACCTTCTCGCGGGGCCCGACGTGCCCCATTTCGATATCGGTCTCCTGGCACGAAAGGTGAACCACATCCGGCCCCCAGCATTCCCGCGGTGAGAGACGGTAGAGGTGGGTGGCCTCGCAGATGGCGCAGTTGATCTCCAGCCAGTAGGAGCGATGCTTCTTGCCGGTGACGATCATCAGCGCCGCCCCGCAGCCGCACAGCACTTCTTGCGTTTTCTCCCGGCTGAAGGAAAACCGGTCCAGGGTGAACAGTCCCAGTCTGCCGCACTCGGGACAGCGCAGGGCGACGGTGGTCTCGGTGTCTATAACCATGGGCCTATCTCCGACCTCCTCCGTACCTGACCAGTTCGCCGCCTGCAGAGAAATTCCTTTCACTAAAAAAAGTCCCCCCTAGACGTTCCCATCCAATATCCCGCGGACTGTATTCCGGACATCGTTCAGGTCAAAAGGTTTTAGAATCAGGCTCCTGACACCCATTCGCTCGGCTCCGCCGGGGTCGGAAAGCTCCCCGTAGGCCGTAACCAGGATAACGGGGACGCCGGGGGTGTATTTCTGGATCTCCTGTAGGGTCTCCAAACCGCTGAGCCCGGGCATTTTAAGGTCGAGCAGGATCAGCTCAGGCCGCTCGCGCTGAACCTTGGCGACGGCCTCCCGGCCGTTGGCCGCAACTTCCACCCGATAACCCTCCCCGGACAGCGCCTCGTAGAGGAGTTGCCGGATAGACGGCTGGTCATCCACGACCAAAAGCATCTCCCATCCCACCTCACCTTATTCTTTGCCTGCCCATATTCGTTACCAGTGGAGGGAAATCCTGCCCATAATATTAGATCTGCACCGGTATTTCAGGCAGGAAGGCGATGAGACCCAGGAGAGAAATCACCATGGTAAAGCCCACGGCCAGCAGCAGGACCGCGGCCGGGACGGCCACAACCGCCACCGCCCTCCCGGTGGTCAGGTTATGCATTTCGCGCAAAGCGAGAACCAGAAGGACCGTGGACCAGACGAGAACGGCGAGCCCGAAGAGGGCGGTGATCAGGGATTCCGCCAGGCCGCCCGGCCGGAGGACGGCCATCAGGCCCTGCAGGGGGAGCAGCAACAGCGAGGGCAGGCCGGTCAGGCCGTAGGCGACGAGGGTCGCCTTCGGCCCGCCTTCCCCGTTGAGCAACTGGGCGGTGAGGTGAAGAACGGCACCGTAGCCGAGCCACTTGAGATACCAGAAGAAGAACCCTATGAGGGCGATGAAGGGGGCCAGCCCGCCGAGGGCCGTGCCGAACCCGGAGGGATCGGCGGGCAGCATACGGAAGGTCAGGATACTCATCAGGGCCGTGGCGGAGTTGACCACCGTCACCACGCCGGCGGTCAGGCCGAGGGGCGGCGCCTCCCGCATCCGGCGGAAGGTGGCCACCGGGTCGAAGAGCACGCCGTAGACCGTTTCTAAAAAGCCGGGGCTGGGCAAGAAAAACTCCTCCCTTGGAAGAGAAACTCCACGGGGTCGGGGGGTTTCCCCCTTCGCTCCGGTGCTCGGCGTCGACAACTCCAGACTCGTCGCGGACCGTTCCTCGCCCTGACCAAGCCAGGCGAGGTTTTCCAAGGGCCCTTTACCGCTGTACGACGAGCGGGTCCATAATCAGCCACAGCCCGTCGGACGCGCGCCCGGCCAGCGAGGACGAAAACCCGCCGAACAGTTCCTCCCACGGGCTACGCGTTGACATCTCGACCAGTTCGGGTTCACCCCTGACGCCGGCCATGTCGGCCGCCAGGCGCACCGCGTCCTCAAAGTCCCCGAGCCGGTCGACCAGCCCCAGTTCGTGGGCCTGGCGTCCGGTGTAGACCCGGCCGTCGGCCAGTTCCCGCACGCGGTCCAAGCTCATGCCCCGTCCGTTGGCCACCACGGCGACAAACTCGCGGTACATCTCGTCCACGATACCCTGGAAAATAGCCCGCTCCTCCTCGGTCGGGGGGCGCGAGGGCGAGCCCATGTCCTTGAACGGCCCGCTCTTATACGTCTCGGTATCGATGCCCAGCTTGTCGTAGAGACCCATCAGCCGCTGGGTCTGGATGATGACCCCGATGCTGCCGGTCAGTGTCGCGGGGTTGGCGACGATGGTGTTGCTCCTGGCGGCGATCCAGTAGGCCCCGGAGGCGGCGGTGTCGCCCATGGAGGCCACGACGACCTTGCCGGCCTCCCGCACACGGGCGACCTCCTCCCCGATCTCCAGGGAGGCCGGGGCCGAGCCGCCGGGGCTGTTCAACCTGATGACCACGGCCTTGATGGCGGGATCCTTCCGCGCCCGGCGCAGCTGGTCGACGATGTCCTCGGCGGCCGAGGTGGCGTCCAGGAAGGACCCTGAACGCCCCCCGACGATAATCCCCTCGACGCGCACGATGCCGATGGCCTGGCCGGCGTGCCCGTGGTAGTCGATGCCGGGACCGCGGAAGCCGAGGGCGGCCACAACGATCAGGGAGACAAGCGCCAGCCCGAGGATGATTCCGGCCCAAACCTTACGGTTCAAAGAACCACTTCCTCATTGCCGTTGTATGGCCAAGCTATATTCAGGATTCTCCTCCGCCGGCCCCAAAACTCGCGTTCTTGGTCCCGGGCGCCGCCCAATTTTTGCCCGACGGCTACGAGCCCGACGACCGATCCCCGACGAACGACGACCGTTCAAGGGCGGCGGCGATAAAGTCGCGGAACAGGGGGTGAGGGCGGTTCGGCCGCGACTTGAACTCGGGGTGGAACTGGGTGGCCACGAACCACGGGTGGTCCCGCAGCTCGATGATCTCCACCAGGCGGCCGTCGGGCGAGAGGCCGGAGAGGACCATCCCCGCCGCCTCCAGGTCCGCGCGGTAGTCGTTGTTGAACTCGTAGCGGTGGCGGTGCCGCTCGGTTATCATCTCCCGGCCGTAGGCCCGGTGGGCCAGGGTGCCGGGGACGACCCGGCAGGGAAAGCCGCCCAGGCGCATGGTGCCGCCCTTGTCGGAGATCGTCTTCTGTTCGGGCAGGATGTCGATGACCGGATAAAAGGTGTCCGGGTCGAACTCGGAGCTGTTGGCCCTCTCCCAGCCCAGGACGCCCCGCGCGAACTCGGCCACGGCGAGCTGCATGCCCAGGCAGAGGCCCAGGTATGGCACCCGGCGCTCGCGGGCGTACTGCGCGGCCAGGATTTTGCCCTCGGTCCCGCGGTCGCCGAATCCGCCCGGGACCAGGATGCCGTCGGCCCCGTCCAGGAAGGCCTCGACCCGCCCGTTTTCCAGGTCCTCGGCGTTGACCCAGTGGACCTCAACGGCGGCGTCGTTATGGACCGCGGCGTGCCGCAGGGACTCGGTGACGCTGTAGTAGGCGTCGGGCAGGGCGACGTACTTGCCCACCAGGGCGACGGTGACGTGCCGGCGGGGGTTCTTCATCCGGGTGACCATGTCCTCCCAGGGCTGCAGGTCGGGCTCCCCGCATTGCAGGCCCAGGCGCTCCACGACAAACTCGGCCATCCCCTCCTGTTCGAGCATGAGCGGGACCTCGTAGATCGACGGGGCGTCGACGGCCTGGATCACAGCCCGCTCCTCGGTGTCGCAGAAGAGGGCGATCTTCCGTTTCAGGTCGCGGGAGAACGGCCGGTCGCTGCGGCAGACCAGGACGTCGGGCTGGATGCCGATGCCGCGAAGCTCCTTTACGCTATGCTGCGTGGGCTTGGACTTATGCTCCCGCGCCGCGGCCAGGTAGGGGACCAGGGTCACGTGGACGTAGAGGGTGTTATCCTTGCCGAGGTCGCTCTTCAACTGGCGAATGGCCTCCAGGAAGGGCTGAGACTCGATGTCGCCGACGGTGCCGCCGATCTCGCCGATGATGACGTCGGCGCCGCTCTCGGCGGCCACCTGCAGGACCCGCTCCTTGATCTCGTTCGTGATATGGGGGATGACCTGGACCGTGCCGCCGAGGTACTCGCCGCGCCGCTCCTTGCGGATCACCGCCCAGTAGATGCTGCCGGTGGTGACGTTGCAGGAGCGCGTGAGGTTGGTGTCGATGAAGCGCTCGTAGTGGCCCAGGTCCAGGTCGGTCTCGGCGCCGTCCTCGGTGACGAAGACCTCCCCGTGCTGGTAGGGGCTCATGGTTCCGGGATCGACGTTGAGATAGGGGTCGAGCTTCATGATGGCCACCGTAAGGCCGCGGCTCTTGAGGAGCCGGCCCAGGGAGGCCGCGGTGATGCCCTTGCCCAGTGAGGATACGACTCCGCCGGTGACGAAGATGAATTTGGCCATGTTTTCCACTCCCCTACCCTATAGAAAAGACCTACATTCTCTCCGGCGCCGAGACACCAAGAAGGGTCAGCGCCGTCTTGATCACCGTCTTGGTGGCGACGGCCAGGACGAGGCGGGCCTCCTCCAGGCCCGGGCCGGCGCCCAGGATACGGTGGGCGTTGTAGAAACCGTGGAACAGCCCGGCCAGATCGTGCACGTAATGCGCCACCCGGTGCGGCGCCATGTCAAGGGCCGCCCGGTTGACCTCCTCCGGAAAATCGGCCAGCCGCCGCAGCAGGGCCATCTCCTCCGGCTCCCGCAGCAGGGTCGGGTCGACCTCCCGCGCCCGCGGCAGGGGCCGGCCCCGGGCCTCGAGCCGGCGCAGGACGCTGGCGATGCGGGCGTGGGCGTACTGGATGTAGAACACGGGGTTTTCGTTGCTCTGCCGCTTGGCCAGGTCGAGGTCGAAGTCGAGGTGGCTGTCGGCGCTGCGCGTGACGAAGAAGTAGCGCGCGGCGTCCGTCCCGACCTCGTCGAGCAACTCGTCCAGGGTGACGAACCGGCCGGTGCGCTTGGACATGCGCACGATCTCCCCGCCCTGGTAGAGGCGCACGAGCTGCATCAGGATGACGTCCAGGGCCTCGGGGTCGTAGCCGAGGGCGTCCAGGGCGGCCTTCATGCGCGCCACATGGCCGTGGTGGTCGGCGCCCCAGATGTCGATGACCCAGGCGAAGCCCCGGTCGAACTTGTTCTTGTGGTAGGCGATGTCGGCGGCGTAGTAGGTCGGGACACCGTTGGCGCGGACCAGGACCTCGTCCTTCTCCACGCCGAAGGCGGCGGCCCGGAACCAGAGCGCCCCTTCCTTCTCGTAGAGGTGGCCGCGGGACCGCAAAAGGTCAATGGTCTCCGGCACCGCGCCGGACCGGTGCAGCGTCTGCTCCGAGAACCAGACGTCATAGCGCACGCCGAAGCGCTCCAGGCTCTCGCGGATGGCGGTGATCTTCTCGTTCAGGCCGTAGGCCAGCAGCCGGGCGCGCCGTTCCTCGGGGGCGGCCTCCGCCAGGCCCGTCCCGTTCTCCTCGATGAAGCGCCGCACTGTGTCCTTCAGGTCCTCGCCGTGGTACCCGTCTTCGGGCACCGGGACGTCCCTTCCCAGGGCCTGCAGGAAACGCGCCTCGAGCGAAAGGGCCATGTTCTCGACCTGGTGCCCGGCGTCGTTGATGTAGTACTCGCGCTCGACGTCGAAGCCGGCGAAGGCCAGCAGCGAGGCCAGGCTGTCCCCCAGGGCGGCGCCCCGGGCGTTGCCCATGTGCAGAAGGCCGGTGGGGTTGGCGCTGACGAACTCGACCTGCACCCGGCGGCCGCCGCCGATGGAGCTGCGCCCGTAGTCAGCGCCGGCCTCATCGATCTCGGGCAGGACGCCGTAGACCCAGGACGGGTCGAGCCGGAAATTAATAAAGCCCGGTCCCGCGATGGAGACCTCGGCGACCGATATTCCTTCCAGCGGAAGGCGGCGGACGATCGCTTCGGCGACCTGGCGCGGGGGGCGCCGGGCTGGTTTCGTGAGCAGGAGAGCAAGGTTGGTGGCGAAATCGCCGTGTTCTTTTTCCCGGGGGACTTCAACCGTGAAATCGGGGAGAGTGAACCCTGCGGCCAGTCCCAGTTCTTCACCGGCCGCTTCCGCCGCGCCGCGTAAGGCGCGCTCGATGGCGGCCCGCAGGCTCGCCAGCAGGAAAGCCATCTTCGACCTCCGTTCTGCTTTTGTCCGTAAATTCCATCCTTTAGCTTACCCCGCGGGGCCGAAGGCTGTCAAGGGAAGCCGCCCGGGGCGTGTCACCGGCCTGTGATATTGTCACCCTGTGAGATGTGAGACCCTGGAAGGAATTCGCTTCATGAATTCCTTCCAGGGTCGCCGCCACTCCCAGTAGTGGCTCATATCAAAGTCAAGTGCAGCTACTACAGGTACTGCGGCCGAAGTTGTTAACTTCGTGATTGTCCGTCACCAGTTCCGGGTTTTGGCTGTGAAGTAGCTCGGTTTACAGAAAGCCTCTTTTACAGTTACACAGGGTAGCATATTACCATAGGGAAACCTACCAGCCAGCGCCGCAAGACCGAAGGCCAGAACCTCAGAAGACCAAAAGACAAATGCCAAGAACAATCAGTATAGGTCCGGCAATTAATCCTGAAACGGACGACATTTCAAATAATCCTAAGAGGCTAAAGTATAACACCTCAAGTAAGCCATAGGTTAGACCTTTCTCTTTATACCCCTGGATTCCAAAGACTAACCAAATGAAACCGCCAATAATGCTGACGAGTCCTGCCAAACGTACGGTATCCATTTGGTGTACCCCCTAATGAGGCCGCTCGGGTCCTGCCATTCCCCGGTGAAGAGGGCCAGGTTGCAGTAGGCATCCCTGGTGACAGACCGCACCTCGGTTGAAGGCGTCGCAGGGGCTGCGCGTGGTGTGGCTTGGGTAGCGGTGATTGCTTAGGAACAATGCAAGGAACGGTGTCCGCTCGATTTGGTGACGCAGCAGGGCGCCTGTCGTACGGCTATTCCAGCCAGAAGATAACCGCTTCGCCGTTGGCGGCGGCGGTTCTGAAAAAGTCAATCACCTGTCTGAGGTAAGAGAGGATATACTCTAGGGCCTCCTCGCCCTCATCCCATATAGGGGGGTGGATCTCCGCCGCCACGAATTTCTCCGGGACGTAGCGTTGCCGGAGGTCATCGAGGGACAGTTGGGTGAGGGTCGCTGCCGCTTCCCTGACCTGCGCCGGGGTGAGATAGTGCGGCGGGCCGTAGCCCAGGTCGTCGTCACCCAGGGGCTGCCCGCCAAGGACGACGTAGCTCAGCGGCGGGGCGCCCGCCCAAGGGTCGCCGGTGAGGAGGAAGTGGATGCCGTGCCAGGCCTGGTCGATCTCCAGGGTATTCTCCCGGGGCTTGCCGTCCTCTTCGTCCTCTTCTTCACCGAAGATTAGGGTACTTATCAGGGAAGAATCTTTCAGGGCCTCTTCCAGCTCTTGGGCGCTGACCCGGACGTAGTTGCCGATCATGGACACGGTTGACTGCTCCTCTCTTGTTCTTGTGCACCTGGTCCTTGTTGCTCCTGGGCTTCAAGCCACCGGACCAGATCGTGTTCTTTGATGGCCCACAGCCACAGCTCGAGGACGCTCTCCAGTTCTTCCTGCGTCAAGAAGTGCTTCTTCTTGGTCTCTAATGCTCTGACAACGGGGTCGTTATCCCATGCGGCGTACAATTTGCTTTGTTCTTCCGGGGTCAACTGAAATTCGA
>JASEER010000030.1 GCA_030019475.1 Thermoanaerobacterales bacterium
TGCTCCTGTAGACGCTTGAAGCCTTCTCTGCTATTCTTAAAGGCGAAGGGCTTTAGCCGTTTCTCTCCATCGGAATCGGTCACGCACGCCCAGTGTTTCTTTTTGGCAATGTCCACGCCAACAACCAAGTCATGTTCGTGCCGTACCCAAGCTTTCTTTTTGGCCCTGTCATCCATGCTTTCTCTACCTCCTGGTTTCCTGCAAAGGTTTTCTCTCTCAAGACCTTTGTACCAGGAGGTTTTTTCATGGGCAATACCCGTCTACTTCATTACAGGAATGCTTTGTCATGGTAATGCAGCCACTCTCTTTCATATCTTCCCCGCAGTACGGTTTGGCCTACACATAGAGAGAGGTCCTGGCGGACCTCACTGTTCTCGCTCACCCTCGATCATTTTGACCAGCCCGTCGTAGCTTTCCTGCAATCGTTTGAGTTCGTCGGCGATATTGATCGCCGCCAGGACGGCCGCCTTCGCCACCGATACCCGGGGGTTGCGGGACGTAATCTCCCGGATCATCCGATCCACCCGGCGGGCAAGTTCACGGATGTGTTCCGGCGAAGAATCCCCGCGGAGCACATAATACTCCCCCATTATCTCCACTTCCACGCGGCTGGTCTGTACGGTCGCCCCCACGTCTTCCCCCCCTTGCGTCTGTTGTCGCTCTTCCGCGCCACCGCGCGTCAGGTGCGCATTTGGGCCCCCAGCCGCTCCTGAAAAGCGCGCCGGATGCCGTCCAGCGCCCGGTTGACCTCATCGTCGGTCAGCGTCCGGTCGAGGGCCAGGAACCGCAGGGTGAAGGCCAGGCTGTGGTATCCCTCGGGAATCTGACGTCCTCTATAGACGTCGAAGAGCCGTACCTCACGCAGGTATTCGCCGCCGCTGGCCGTGATGAGCGCCATCGCCTCGGCCGCCGCCACGGTATCCGGGATGACGACGGCCAGGTCGCGCTCCACCGCCGGGAAGCGGGGCAGGCTCTCCGGCACCCATTCTACCGGCTCCAAGGCCAGGAGCCGGGCCAGATTCACTTCGGCGGCGACGGCCCGGACCGGCAGGTCATAGGCCTCCAGGACGTCCGGGTGCAGCTCGCCGACAACGGCCACCCTCCGCCCCTGGACCATGACGGCGGCCGTACGGCCGGGATGAAAGGACGGGTCTCCTTTTTCGGGAACAAACTCCGGCACCCCTACTCCCAGGTGCCGTAGGACCTGTTCCAGCGCCCCCTTCAGGAAATAGAAATCCATCTCCTGCGGGCGGCGGTTCCAGCCCCGCGGCGTCTTGCCGATGGCCGCCAGGGCCAGGGTCAGCCTTTCTTCGGGCAGTTGCTCGGGCGGGCGCCTGCGGAAAACCGTTGAGATCTCAAAAAGCGCCGCGTCGGTGTTGCGCCGTTGGTAGTTGCGGGCCAGCATCTCCACCAGGCCGGGGAAAAGCTGCGTCCGCATCACGGCCTGGTCCTCATTGAGGGGATTGGCGATGACCACCTCCGCCTCGCGCAGGGGACCGGCCGGATCAAGGCGCATTCGGTCGGCCTGGCCCGGGTCGACAAAACTGTAGGTGGCCGTTTCGTTGAACCCCAAGCCGGCTAACAACAGCTTCAAGCGGGAAAGGATTTGCTGTTCCCGGGAGCGCCGCGCCGGCGTGGTCTCTCCGAAGGGCAGGGTCTCGGGCACCTTGTCGTAACCGTAAAGACGCGCCACTTCTTCGATCAGGTCTATCTCAGCCAAGATGTCTGGCCGGTGCGGAGGCACAGTGACCACCAGTTCGCCGTCGGGCGCCCCCGTCGGCTGGGGGTTGAACTCCAGCCGGGCAAGAATACCTTCCACCTCGGCCCGTGGCACGTCCAGGCCGAGGATCTGGTTGACCCGCGCCGGGCGCAGGATAACGGTCTTGGGCGGCGGGGGGGCGGGGAAATTGTCCACCCGGCCGGGGGCCGGCGTGCCCGCCTGCATCCGGGCCATCAGTTCCACCGCCCGGTCGGCGGCCAGAGCGCAGCGGCTGATATCGATCCCCTTCTCGAAGCGGTTGGAGGCCTCCGAACGGAGCCCCAGGGCCCGCGCGGTCCGGCGGATGTTTACAGGGTTGAAGCAGGCGGACTCCAGGAGGACCTCTTTCGTCCCGGACGTCACTTCGCTGTCCAGACCGCCCATCACCCCGGCCAGACCCAGCGGCCGATCGACCCCGGCGATGAGCAGCATTTCAGGCGTAAGCTGCCTTTCCACCCCATCAAGGGTTACCAGCCGTTCGCCGGGTTCCGCCGGGCGCACAATGATCCGCCCGTCCCGGACCGTACCGAAGTCAAAGGCGTGCAACGGCTGGCCGAGTTCCAGCATTACGTAGTTGGTGACATCGACGATGTTGTTGATCGGGCGCATGCCGCAAGCGGTGAGGCGGTTCTGCATCCACAGGGGCGAGGGGCCGACGGTGATGCCGGTGATCAGCCGCGCCACATAGCGGAGGCAGAGGCCCGGGTCCGTGATCTCCACCTTCATCCGCCCGGCGGCGTCAGGCCCCTCTTCCCGGAAAGCGGGCCGTGGCCTCTTGAGGGGCAGCCGGTAAATGGCCGCCACCTCGCGGGCTACCCCGAAGACCGAGAGGCAGTCGCCGCGGTTGGGGGTCAGGTCCAGTTCCAGAATCGCGTCGTCGAGGCCGAGAACGGCCTTCACGTCCACGCCCACGGGCGTATCCGGCGGGAGGATGAGGATGCCTTCATGGTCCTCGCCGATGCCCAGCTCGTCGGCCGCGCAGAGCATGCCTCGGGATTCCGTACCGCGGAAGCGGGCCTTCCTGATGACCATGCCCCCGGCCAGCCGCGCGCCATCCAGGGCGACGGGGACAACCTGCCCCGCGCGGACGTTGGGCGCCCCGGTCACGATCTGGTAAGGCTCGCCTCCCCGCCCGCCGTCCACCATGCAGATCACCAGGCGGTCGGCGTTGGGGTGCGGCTTGACTTCTTTGATCACGCCGGTGACGACCCCGCTGACGTCCTTGCCCCGCTCCTCGACGCTTTCCACCGCCACTCCGGCGAAGGTCAGCCGTTCGGCGAGTTCCCCCGGGGGGACGTCGATATCGACAAACTCCTTCAGCCAGTTATACGAGACCCGCACCCGGGTCCCTCCCTTCTTCTTGCCGCCGGCCTAATTACACGATGCGGGCGAACTGTCTCAGGAAACGTATGTCATTTTCAAAAAAGAGACGCATGTTGTCGACGCCGTACTTAAGCATCGTGATGCGCTCGATGCCCATCCCGAAAGCGAACCCGGATACCTTCTCGGAATCGTACCCCGAGACCTCCAGGACGCGGGGGTGGATCATCCCCGCCCCGAGGATCTCCAGCCAGCCGGTGTGGGAACAGACCCGGCAGCCGCTCCCATGGCAAATGACGCAGGAGATGTCCACCTCGGCGCTGGGCTCGGTGAACGGGAAATAGCTGGGCCGGAAGCGTACCCGGGTCGCCGGGGAGAACATCTTCCGGGCGAATTCCGCGAGCGTGCCCTTCAGGTCGCTGAAGGTGATGTTGACGTCGACGGCCAAGCCCTCGACCTGGTGGAACATCGGCGAGTGGGTGGCGTCGTCGTCCCGGCGGTAGACGCGCCCGGGGGCGATGATCCTCACCGGCACGTGGGGGGCGGTCTTCTCGAAGGTGCGTACCTGCACCGGCGAAGTGTGCGTGCGCAGCAGCAGGTTCTCGTCCACCAGGAAGGTATCCTGCATGTCGCGCGCCGGGTGGTCTTTGGGGAAGTTCAGCGCTTCGAAATTGTAATAGTCGGTCTCGACCTCGGGCCCCTCGACAATCGTATAGCCCATCCCCAGGAAGATCTCCTCGATCTCTTCCCGCACCAGGGTCAGCGGGTGACGGGTCCCGACGCCCAACGGCGTTCCGGGCAGGGTGACGTCAATCCGTTCCGCGTTCAGGCGGGCCGCGCGGTGGGCCTCTTTAAGTTCTGCGGCGCGGGCGGCCAGGATGGCCTCGATCTCTTCCTTGACCTCGTTGGCCCTCCGGCCGACGCGGGGACGGTCCTCGGCCGGCAAGCCGTTCAACCCCCGCAGGAACCGGGTAAGCTCCCCTTTCTTGCCCAGGAGGCGGATGCGCAGTTCTTCCAGCGACTCCAGCGAGTCGGCGGTATCCAGCAACTCCCGCGCCCGCACGGCGATCTGGTTAAGTTCGTCAAGCATTGAACTGCCAAATCCCCCCTTTTTCTGCTATATTTCTAGTGTTACCCTATTAATTCCTTTGTAAATAGAGAACAAAAAATAAAATCGCCCCCTATTGAAGGGGGCGTCAGGCTTAGCATATTCGGGAATTATTGGAGAGCGAGCCTTCTATAGAGCACGTAGGCCCGTATAGATCCGGTAGCCTCAAAAAGCCTCCAAAAAAATTCGGCAGTCAGATGCATACGCTCACAACCTTTCAAAATCTTTTGGAGACCTTTTGAGGTGATTATAACATGCGCCGCTGCTCAAACACAAGGAGCTTTTAGGCGCTGGCGCACGGCCTCGTAAATGATCAACGAGGCGGCAACAGCCGCGTTCAAAGACTCCGCGCGGCCCAGCATGGGAACCCTCACCAGTCCGTCCGCCGCCTTCCGCAGAACGGGCCCCACCCCGGCCCCTTCGTTGCCGATAACCAGGGCCACCGGCCCGGTAAGGTCACAATCGAAAACCGGGGTCCCGTCGCGGGGATCCGCGGCCAGGATGGAGAGTCCCCTGGTCTTAAGAAACGCGGCGCATTCCCCGGGTCCCGCCGGCTCTCCCACCCGTACGTGAAAAAGGGAACCCGCGGCGGCCCGCACCGTCTTCGGGGCGTAAAGGTCGACCGTGCCCCCGGTCAACAACACCGCGTCCACGCCGGCGGCGTCCGCCGTTCGGATGACGGTGCCCAGGTTGCCGGGATCCTGCAGGCCGTCCAGCACCGCCACAAGCGGCCGCTGCAGATGCTCCGGGAGCACGTCGGGCAACGATCTCGCCGGCGGTTTGCGTACCAGGGCGACCAAGCCCTGTGGGGTGACGGTGGCGGCCAGCAGCGGGAGAACGTGCCCCGCGACCGCCAGCAGTTCCACACCGTGCCGCCGGGCGCGCTCCAGGACCGCCGCGGCACGCTCCCGTCCGGCCGTTTCGGGGGAGTGCACGACCAGGTCAACGGCCCAGCCCGCATCCAGGGCTTCCTCCACCAGGTGCGGCCCCTCGACCAGGAACCGTCCCTCGGCGTCCCGGTGACGGCGCTGCTGGAAGCGTCTCAGCCATTTGATACGCTCGTTCTGGCGGGAAGTGATCGCCGGTATCATCGTTCATCCAGGCCCCAACGTTCAAGCCGGTCATTGCGGCCAACGGCCACGAGGACGTCACCTTCCTGGACGGTCTGGTCGGCTCCCGGAGCAATGATCACATCGGCTCCCCGCCGGATGGCCAGGATGCTGATCCCGTGTTGCCGACGCAAAGCGGCCTCGCCCAGGGAGCGGCCGATTGTTGAACCCGGGGCCACGACCTCCATGATACTGTACTCAGGTGACAGCTCGATCGCGTCGAGGATGTTGCCCGAAACCAGCGCCCGTGCCACCCGCACCCCCATGTCCCGCTCCGGGAAAACCACGCGGTCGGCCCCCACGCGCGCCAGCACCTTGCCGTGCAGCTCGGTTCGCGCCTTCGCCACGACCTTCTTAACGCCCATCTCCTTCAGCATGACGGTGATCAAGATATTGGCCTGGATATCGTGGCCGATGGCAACGATGACCACGTCGAAGTTGCGCATGCCCAGCGCCTTCAGCGCCTCCTCGTCGAGGGCGTCGGCCTGGACGGCATGTGTCACGTCGTCCATAATGGCGTTAATCTTGGCCTCGTCATTATCAATGGCCAGGACCTCGTAACCCATCTTGGCCAAGCTCGTGGCTACGCTGCTCCCGAAGCGGCCCAAACCGATGACGGCGAACTGTTTCAAGCTCTCCTCCACCATCCCGTGTCTTCTTCCATCTAGCATGCACAAAAAAAGTAGCATGGTTCTACCATGCTACCCTTTTTGCCTGGGCCTGTCCAGAGCGACGGGCGACGGCACCCGGTGAAGCCGGGTGAGGTCCTTCAGCGGTCCCTAGCTGTTCAGATGGGCCCGGGCAACCTCAACCAGGCGCCCGAAGGCCTGCTCGTCGTTCACCGCCAGTTCGGCCAGCATTTTGCGGTTGATGGCCACCCCGGCCGTCCGCAGGCCCTGGATGAACCTGTTGTAGGACATTCCGTTCTGCCGGGCGGCGGCGTTGATGCGGGTGATCCAGAGGCGCCGGAAATCGCGCTTCCGTGCTCTGCGGTCGCGGTAGGCGTAGAGCAGGGAACGCATTACCTGCTGGTTCGCCACCCGGAAAAGCTTGCTCTTGGATCCCCAGTAGCCCCGGGCGAGTTTTAGAATCTTCTTGTGCCGCTTCCTGGCGGCGACGTTATTCTTGACACGCGGCATGCGCCGGGCCTCCTTTCGAGAGAGAGAGGTATCGTAAAAGCCTAGTAAGGCAACAGGGAGCGCAGGCGCGCCTCGTCGGCGGGGGTGAGGATGATCGCCTTCCCCAGGCGGCGTTTCCTCTTGGCGCTCTTATCCTTAAGGAGGTGGCTCTTGAAGGCATGCCGCGCGCGCAGCTTGCCCGAGCCTGTCCTTGCGATTCGCTTGGCGGCACCGCGATGCGTCTTAATCTTCGGCAACTCGGATTCACTCCCTTCTGGATGATAGCTATTGCTGCGGCAGCACCCTTTATTGCTGCGGTTGCGGCTGTTGTTGCTCTTGCGGCCGGGGAGCCAGGATCATGATCATGGCACGGCCTTCGAGCTTGGGCTGCCGCTCGATGATGGCCATGTGCTGCACCTGGTCGGCCAGCCTGTTCAGGAGCTGCTGCCCGAGCTGGGTGTGCACGATCTCCCGCCCGCGGAAGATCATGGTGACTTTGACCTTATCCCCTTCTCTAAGGAAGCGCATCGTGTTACGGGCTTTTACCTCGAAGTCGTGGTCCTCAATGTTGGGGCGCAGTTTAACTTCCTTGATATTAATAATGCGCTGCTTCTTGCGGGCTTCTTTCTCCCGCTTGTTCTGTTCGTACTTAAACCGGCCGAAATCCATGATCCGGCATACCACCGGCCTGGCCTGGGGCGCCACTTCAACGAGGTCCAGTCCCCTTTCCTCCGCCAGG
This sequence comes from Thermoanaerobacterales bacterium, assembly GCA_030019475.1. Lineage (NCBI taxonomy): Bacteria > Bacillati > Bacillota > Clostridia > Thermoanaerobacterales > Thermoanaerobacterales bacterium. The sequence goes on from JASEER010000030.1 coordinate 7,154, forward strand.
CGCAGGGCATCACGCAGGGGCATGATCCCCAACTGCGCACCGTCGGAGTCAATGAGCCGCACTTCCCGGGCGCGGATCTCCAGGTTGATGCGCTGATCCTTTGAAATACTTATCCACCTCCTAGAAGTTAAAAGGCGGGTGTTACCACCCGCCGAAAACACAAGAGACGGCCCTTTGGGGCCCCGAAGGAACCTTGCAGCCGCAGGCGGCAAGGTGAGAAGCGGATGGCTTCTGCTTGTAAGGATTTGTCATTTTACGTTGCTCATTATAGCATGCCCGGGAAACGGCGTCAAGCAAGCAACGCCGAAATTAATTCGTTCCTACCGGGCACGGGTACGGATCTCCTCCCAAGCCCGGGCGGCGAAGTCGCTAACAGACATCGCCCCCAGGTCGCCTTCGGCGCGGTGGCGCACGGCCACGGTGCCGTTCTCGACCTCCCGCTCACCCACGACCAGCATATAGGGTATCTTCTGCACCTGGGCCTCGCGGATCTTGTAACCGATCTTCTCGTTACGCCCGTCGTACTCGACCCGCAGCCCTTGCCCGTCAAGGCGCCGGGTGACCTCCCGGGCATAGCCGGCCTGGCGGTCGGTGATCGGGAGCACCTTGACCTGCACCGGGGCCAGCCAGAGCGGGAAAGCCCCCGCGAAGTGCTCGGTGAGGATGGCGATGAAGCGCTCGATGCTGCCGAACACCACCCGGTGGATCATCACCGGGCGGTGGCGCTCCCCGTCCTCGCCGATATAGAAGAGGTCAAACTTCTCCGGCATCAGGAAGTCGGCCTGGATCGTGCCGCACTGCCAGGTCCGTCCTATGGAGTCGCGCAGGTGGAAGTCGATCTTCGGGCCGTAGAAGGCCCCGTCCCCCTCGTTGACCTTGTAGGGCAGCCCTCTGGTCTCCAGGGCGTTACGCAGGGCGTCGGTGGCCAGTTCCCAGATTTCGTCCGAGCCCATCGCCTTTTCCGGTTTAGTCGACAGCTCGACGTGGTAGTCGAAACCGAAGACGTCCCGGTAGATATGTTCGACCAGATCGATAATGCGGACTATCTCCTCCTCCACCTGGTCCGGGCGACAGTAGATGTGCGCGTCGTCCTGGGTAAAGCAACGCACGCGCATCAGGCCGTGCAGTACGCCCGAAAGCTCGTGGCGGTGGACCAGGCCTAGCTCGCCCAGGCGAATGGGCAGTTCCCGGTAGCTGTGGATCTTGCTGCGGTAGATCAGGATGCTGCCCGGGCAGTTCATCGGCTTAACAGCGTAATCCGCCTCGTCGATGGTAGTGAAGTACATGTTTTCCTTGTAGTGGTCCCAGTGGCCGGAGCGTTCCCATAGCTCCCGGCGCAGGATGATCGGGGTGCGGATCTCCTGGTAGCCGGCTTTCCGGTGGGCATCCCGCCAGAACTGCTCCAGCTCGTTGCGCAGGACCATCCCCTTGGGATGGAAGAAGGGGAACCCGGGCCCCTCCTCCTGGATCGAGAAGAGATCCAGTTCGGCGCCCAGGCGCCGGTGGTCACGCCGCTTGGCCTCCTCCAGCCGGAACAGGTAGTCCTTGAGGTCCGCCGCCTTGGGAAAGGAGGTGCCGTAGATGCGCTGCAGCATCCGGTTGCGCTCGTTACCCCGCCAGTAGGCGCCGGCCACGTTCATCAACTTCACGGCCTTGATGCGTCCCGTTGAGGGAACATGCGGCCCGGCGCAGAGGTCGGTGAAATCGCCCTGGCGGTAGAAGGAAATCGGGGCCTCCGGGGGCAGATCTTCGATCAGTTCCACCTTATACGGCTCCCCCTTGCGCCGGAAGTAGTCCAGGGCCTCATCGCGGGGCACCTCCAGCCGCTCAAAGGGCTGGTCCTCCTTGATTATCTTCTGCATCTCGGCCTCGATCCGCTCCAGGTCGTCAGGGGTGAAGGCGCCGGGAATGTCAAAGTCGTAATAGAACCCGTCGGCGATGGCCGGGCCGATGGCGATCCTGGCCTCGGGGAAAAGGCGTTTCACGGCTTGGGCCATAACGTGGGCCGTACTGTGGCGGTAAACCTGGCGGCCTTCTTCGTCATCGAAGGTCAGGAACTCCACCGCAGCGTCGCCATCCAGCGGCCGTCCCAGGTCCCACAGGCGGCCGTTGACCTTCGCCACCAGGGCCGTCTTCGCGAGGCGCGGCCCGATGTCGGCCGCGACGGCGGCCGGGGTGATGCCCTCGGGGTATTCGCGGACCGACCCGTCCTTCAGAGTTACTATGATCACCGGTGTATCCTCCTTCCGTTCGTTTACCCAAAACTTAACCCCCCATCCCTCAGGGACGGGGGGCTGCCCGCGGTTCCACCCTGCTTGGGAGCATACTCTCGCTCCCCTGCTTATTGCGGCTGATAACGGTGCCCGCCGGCCCGCCTTTGCAGCGGGCGGCTTGGAGGCTGGTCTTCGATCCGCCGGTGCCTGAAGGCGCTTTCAGCCCGGGGCGACTTCTCTCTGCAAGGGCGGCGGGTCTACTCGTCCCCCGCATTGCCTCTAAGACTATCGGGTTATGGGCGCATTATATTAAAAACCGGAACCCCCTGTCAACCGGGTCAGGTACAGGAAGCCCACCTGCAGGATACCGATGACGAATCCCAGGACACCTCCCAGGACGGTGATGTGCTTGAGTTCCCGGCTGGCCACCCGGAGCACGATACCCTCGAGTTCCTCCAGGGGGAAGGCGTTGAGCCGTTCCTCCACCATGCGGGCGATGCTGATGCCCCCCCGGGCCGCCCTGGCGACCTCGGTCAAGACCTGTTCAGCCACGGCCGGCACTTCGTCGGCGATCATCTCGGAAATGAGTTCGGCGAAGAACTTCTTTACCGACAGGGGCAGGATGGCGGGTGAGCGGTCGATCACCGCCTGGTAGACCGCAGCCTGCGCGGCGGCCGACATCCGGTCTGCCACATTGCCGGCCCGGACATGGACCAGGAGGTCGTCCACCGAAAAAAGTTCCCTCTCGACCACCTCGCCCACCGTGCGCGCCAGGTCACGGCGGCGCCGGGGCAGAAGCCCCTGGATCACCAGCCCGGTGCCGGGGATGACGAACGGGCGGTAGGGCCGGAAAAGCATCTTTACCGCCAGCCAGTTGGTAAGCCACCCGATCAGGGCCCCTACCACCGGAAGCATGATCGCGTTAAGCCAGAGCAAGGGCCTCTCACCTTCGCCCACCGTCTTCAAACGCCTCCACTATACCAGAAGGCGTTACGGCCTGGCAAGGAAGGCCCCCGCGCTTACGCCTTATGCCAGATCGAGCATAGATTACAGCCCGTGCAGACCTCCACCCTGTCCCCGAAGACGTCCCGCAGCGTCTCAAGGGTGGCCGGCAGGCAGCGCTGGCCGTGAATCACCAGCCGCCGCGGCGCCAGCCCCACCACGCTGGCGATCAGCAGGTCCTCGTGGTTCACCTCGTCGTCCACAGGCACGCCGAAGCCCTCGGCGTTGGACGCCAAAAGGCACATCCGTTCGTCGTAAATACGGAATACGCGCGACGGGGAAAAGATGACGTGGATCGCCTCGGACTGGCCGCCTTTGTTTCGGGCGTAGTTCCGGAGCATACGGATAAAGTCCCGGTTCTCCTGCTGCAGAAGGTACTCGTCCAGGAGACTGCTGGCCATCCCGCCCACTTCCTCCACGATGTCGCGCAGGCGGAAGCGGACGAAGCCCTCGATGACCAGCATCGCCATGTGTTCAAGGTGCTCCGCGATCCGCCGCTCGATCTCCGGCCGCCAGCGCCGGAGGTGGGCGCGGTCGATCCCCAGCCGCCCGCGGACGAGATCCCAGTCCTGCGGCTCGAACCAGCTGGCCTGGCGCACCAATTCATCGCCGATCAGCGCCTCCCACTCCGACAGGATGAGCGATGCGGCCGCGTTGGCCACCGCCTTCCGGAAACCCGCGTGGGAACGCCTTCCGAAAAAGCGCTTCTCCTGCAGCCGGCAACGAAAATGGCCGGGCTGGGTCTCCCGGAGACTGACGCGCAGCCCCTTGGCCCGCAGGATTTTGAACTCCCGCCGCAGGTAGTCCGCCAGCGACCGGGACCGGCCGGCCTCGGTGGCGACCACAACGTCCAAGGACGATCGCCCCTTTCCCGTATCTTGTAAAAATGTAGCCTCCTACCCTACACAATATGCCCAAAAGAAAAAGGCCCTTGCCAGAAAGGCAAAGGCCCTGATCAGGCTCGCCCGCCGGGGGCTGCTAGCCTTTAAAGAAATTGCGGTTGTGGTACGCGGCGTACTCAGGGGAAATCCGATGCTTGACGACAAGCGCCCGGCCGTTCTGCCGGTCCCGGGGATCAACATGGATCACCCGCTGGCGTTCCAGGTCCAGGCCGAAGGCACCGGCCTCAAAGAGCGCCCGGTGATTGGGGCAAAGGATCAGCAGGTTCTCGGGCGCGTCCGGGCCGCCGTCTTCAAGCGGCTGCAGGTAGTACCCGGAGACGATCGGCTCACCCTCCCCGCGGGTCAGGGGGTGATTGCAGAGCTGGCAGGTGTAATTGTAAATCCTCTTCAGCTCCCTGACCGCCTCCGAATCCCGGCTTCCCTCATCGTCCCAGGCCGTGGCCTGCCTCTTGACCGCGCTGATAATCCCACCTCCGTTTGGTTTTTCCGCTTGGGGCTCGGTCCCCGCATCTCCTGGCACTAAAATACCACATCCGCCGCCCCTTGGCAAAAAAACATCTTCGGGGTATATTGATCGTAGTACGTAAATAGCGGAGAGGGGATCGTACAATGAGCACGGTAGGCCAGCGCATCCGGTCCGCCCGGGAAAGGCTGGGCATGAGCCAGCGGCGTCTCGCCGAACAGGCGGGTCTCTCGCCGCAATTCGTCAGCGATATTGAGCGCGGGCGTACTCCGCCAAGCCTCAAGACGCTAAAACTCATCGCCGCGGCGCTGGAGATCTCCCCCACCCTCCTGCTTGAGGACTCCGAGGTCCGCCCGGCCCTGGAGGTGGTCGAGCTACCGATTCTGGGCCGGGTCCCGGCCGGCGGACCGGTTCTGAGCGAGGAACACATTCGCGGGCACATGGCCATGCCCGGGCGCCTGGTGAAGGAGCCTGCCTTCATCCTTGAGGTCACCGGCAACAGTATGCAGGAGATGGGTATTGACGACGGCGACTACCTGCTCGTCCGCGTTCAGCCGCAGGCCGAGAACGGCGAAGTCGTAATCGCCCGTATCGACGGCGAAGTGACCTGCAAACGTTTTTATCTGACAGGCCCTTATGTCACCCTGGAACCCGCAAACCAGACCCTGCGTCCGATGCGGATCCCGGCGGAGAAGGTGGAAATCATCGGCGTCGTGACCCGGGTCATCAAGAAAGTCGGCAACTAGGCGTACCAACCCCGGGGGTGTTCAAAGGCGAAGTTTTTCAACGCCCCCCTTAGCCCTTCTTGGTGAAGCCGTATGTACCGATGCGCTCCCCCAGGGCGAAGTACTCGTGCACGCAGAAGGCCCAGGGTCTTATCTTGCCAAAATCAAGGCGCCCCTTATCCGTCAACGTCTCCTGGTCGACGTGCACAGCCAGGACGTCGGCGATAAAGACGTCGTGGCTACCCAGCGACAGCACCTGCCTGACGCGGCATTCCAGATTGACCGGGCACTCCTTTATCAGCGGCGCGCGTACGTGACGCCCCGCCACGGGCGTAAACCCGCAGGCCGCGAACTTGTCCCCGTCCCGCCCCGAAACCGTGCCGCAGTAGTCCACTTCCCGGACCTGGTCGGCAGAGGGAACGTTGATCACGTATTCCCCGGACTCCTTTATCAGGCGGTACGAGTGACGCGAGGGCCTCACCGAGACGTACACCACCGGCGGATCGGAGTTCATGATCCCCGTCCAGGCCACGGTGATGATGTTCGGAGCTTGTCCGGGCAGAACAGTTGTCACAAGCACTGCGGGCACCGGGAAAAGGATGGTCGACGGGTGCTGGACGACCTTGGACATCACATGCGCCTCCCAAGCATCTTTGGCTCATCATAGTATCGGCTGTCCAGCCTGTCAACATTCCACACGTCTGCCATGTAAAACAAAAATACCTCTTGACCCTCCGGTCAAGAGGCGGCGGCGCGAGCGGGCCGGGGTTAGCGGTTGGACGCCATGCGCTGCTCCGGACGGGCGACGAACATCGACCCGCAGTGCGGGCAACGGAGCTGCACGATGGTCATGTCCTTCAACGCCGGCGCAAACAAGGGGCGCCCGCAGAAATAACAGCGCGCCTTGCGGATGTCATTGACCCTGATCGTTACTGTATTCACAGGACCACCCCTAGCCGGCACTTGCTTTGTGAAATATATCATAAGCCAGAGGGTGCATTTTGGCAATAGTTTTTGGGCAAAGTTTATGAAGAAATTCACAACCAACCGCCCCTCAACCCCCGGGCGAGTCAGTCGGTGACCGGCTCTCGGCCCCGACCGGGCATAAAAAAAACAAAGGCCGGGAACAAAGCCCGGACCCTGGAAGTATTGTCGTTATTGGTGGGCGGGACTGGGATCGAACCAGTGACCTTCTGCGCGTCAAGCAGACGTTCTCCCACTGAACTACCCGCCCGTGACATCTATTATTATGCCGTAAGGCTCGTTTGGTGTCAAGATCGGCCGTGAAACTTGTCCGCCAGGCGCGCGTACCAGGGCTTGCGCGCCACGGCCTGAGCCGTCACCAGGGGGACACGGCCGAGGTAGGTGCCATGGTCGGTGAACACCATTTCGCCTACGCTCCGGCCCTTTGCCACAGGCGCCGTTACCTCATCGGGCAGATCCAGCCGCCGCTGCAGGTCGCCCCGGTCGGGCGGCAGGTATACCTGCATGTCACTCCCGGCGGTGACGACCACGCTGGGCCTTTTCCCCTCGCGCACCCGCACCCGCTCCACCTCTTCCCCGCACGTATAGACCGTCACGGAAGGGATGGCAAAACCGTACTCCAGCAGGTCGGCGACGTCCCGGTAGCGGTCGCCGCTGTGCAGGACCACGGCTATGAGTCGCCGACCGTTACGGGTGGCCGAGGCCACCAGGCAGTGGCCGGCCGCCGAAGTTGTGCCGGTCTTAACGCCGTCGATCCCTGGAAAGTCCGAATGCAGGAGGCGGTTGGTGTTGGAGGCCTCATCCCGCCGCTCGCTCCCCTCCCAGGTAATAGTCGCCTGCCGGGTGCTCACCAGGCGGGCGAATTGGGGATTTCGCAGGGCCCAACGGGTGATCAGCGCCATGTCGTAAGCGGTAATGTAGTGGTTCGGGTGTGTCCAGCCGTGGGTATTGGCGAAACGCGTTTGTCGCGCCCCGAGAAGCCGGGCCTTAAGGTTCATCCAACCGATGAAAGTCTCGTAATTTCCGGCGGTGTGCTCGCCGATGGCGATCGTCGCATCGTTGGCCGAGATCAGGGCGGCGGCCCGCATCAGGTTCTCCAGGGTCATCTTCTCCCCGGGTTTTAGGCCCACGATCGAGCCGGCGTTCCAGCCGCCGGCCAGGCGGCTGATGGTGACGACGTCGTTGGGGTCCGCCACCTCCAGCGCCACCAGGATGGTCATTATCTTGGTCAGACTGGCGGGATGCATCCTCCGGGTCTCGTTTTTGCCGTAGAGGATTTGGCCGGTCGAGGCGTCGATGAGCACCGCGGCGTCGGCCGAAATTCTGGGCGGGTCAGGCGGGGCGGCCGGGCTGGCGGCAAAGGCGGGCGAAATGGCAGCGCACGCGAGCAGTAACAGCGCAATAATTGTTCTGGCGGCAAATGGCATCTGTTTTCTCCCCCCTCAGTATTCTCTCGCCGGCCTTTGGATTTATTCGCTAGCCAGCAAATACCAGGGATGGCAGATGTCATAAACGGTTTGCGCGGCCATATACCTAAAGTACAAGTCCTTTCCTGGGGGTGGCGGGCGTGCGCCTTTACTACGTAAATCTCAACCGGCTGAAACGAAACTGTTTATGGGGGGCCCTGTTCCTGCTCCTGGGCCTGCTGTTCACCCTGGTCATTCTCCAGCAACCCGCGACCACGGTCACGACCAGCCACTCCCGGATTGTTTACAAGGTGCGGACGCAAGAGAAGGTCGCCGCCCTCACCTTCGATATCAGTTGGGGCGATAAGACCGTGGGACCGGTCCTGGACACGCTGAAAAAAGAAAACGTAAAGTGCACCTTCTTCCTCTCCGGTCCCTGGGCCGTTAAACACCCGGACATCCCGAAGCGTATCGCCGCCGATGGTCACGAGATCGCCAGTCACGGCTACCGTCACGAAAACTACTCCCAGATGTCCGACAAGACGATTGCCGAGGAGATCGGGAAGACCCACGAAATCCTCAAAGACCTGACAGGCCAAAGCCCGAAACTCATCCGCACCCCTAACGGTGATTGGAACGAACGGGTGCTGGACGCCATCGCCGGTACGGGCTACACGGCCGTTCAGTGGAGCGTGGATTCCCTGGACTGGAAGAGGACCGGGGCCGAGGCGATGCGGGAACGTATCCTGAGGCTCATCCACCCCGGAGCGGTGATCTTGATGCACGCCAGCGACAGCGCGGAGCACACGCCGGAAGCGCTGCCCATGGTAATCAAGGGGCTCAAGGAGAAGGGGTATAAACTGGTGACCGTTTCCGAACTGCTCAAGTATGGCCGCGGAGTGGCGGAATAGTTCCGGTAGGTCCATAAACCCCAAGGGAAAGCCGCAGCCGTTTTTTAAGGGGCTGCGGCTTTCTCCTTTACCGGTTGGTGGGGGTCATACGCTTGTTCAGTTCACTCATTTCCCGGGTGAAGGCCGATATCGGGCGCCCGCCGGCGATACCTTTGCTCACTCGTGCGATGCGCGTCACAAGGTCCGGATCGGTGGTAACCATCACTCGCCGGATGCGGTTATCGGCGCGCTTGACACGGGAGGCCACATCACGCTGGATGGTCTTGGACCGCGGTTCCTGGTCGGGCTCCAGGTTAAGCCCCACGTAGGCCGTGGTTCCGGTCAATACCACCCAGGCCTCCTGCACCCCGGGAACCTTTTCGGCGATGTCGGCCAGCCGGGCGGCGTCCCGCGACGCCACGCGCGGGTCGGCGGGCGTGGCCTGGTTGCCGGGTGTGCCCGGCACCTGTCCGGGCGACGCCGGCTTGCGGGCCGCGCTGCAGCCTGTGAAGGCGGTAAACACGGTCAGGAGAACAACGGTTAGAAGCAGGAACCGAAACTTGCCTCTCGGCATCTTCCCCCTCCTTTCCTCACGTTTTCTTGCTTAGTATCTGCCTGGCCGCGGACGTCATACCGCCGCCGCGTACGGTAATTTAAGGACGCCGTGACAACCCGGCGTCGGCAAAGTAAGAACTGACAGCCCGCGCAAAGGCCTGTGCCAGCCGTTCCTGGTAGGCCGGCCGCGTCAGCAGCCGCGCCTCTCGCGGGTTGGAGATATAGCCCATCTCTACCACCACCGCCGGCATGGTTGTCCCGCGGAGGACAAGATAACCGCAAGGCCGGACCTTGCAGGACGGAGATGGGCGGTCCGCGGTCACGGCCTTATGGAAGAGGCCCGCCAGCCGCCGGCCCTCGGCGGAGCCGGGGCAGTAAAAGACCTCGACGCCCGCGCAGCGCCGGTCCCAGAAGCCGTTGGCGTGTACGCTGACGAAGAGGTCGGCCTTCAGGCGGTTCGCCAGGGCCACGCGCTCGTCCAGCCCGATGAGACCCTGAAAACACCCTCTTCCGCTCGGATGGGGCCAGGGGCCGTCGTCCTGCCGGGTCATCCTCACCCGGAACCCCTGGGACTCCAGGATGCGCGCCAGCCTCCGGCTGACTTCGATGTTGACCGTTTTTTCCAGGACGCCGCCGACCTTGTCCACCGCTCCCGGATCGACCCCGCCGTGGCCCGGGTCGATGACCACCAGAGGCCCCTTCGGTGAGGCCGCGGCCGATCCAGGCCCCGCGAAAAGGCATAACAGGGCGCACGAAGCGACGGCGGCGGTGAACTTCCATCCCAACGCCGAATCACTCCCCCTTTTCCCGCATTAGTCTGCCTGGGGCCGGAGGGAGCTTAAACCATGAAAAAATTGAGACTGGTAAGCGGGGAGTTTACCGGTTTCTGCGCCGACGGCGCCACCAGTAGAAGAGGACGGCGGCCAGCGCGAGAACAATGACCACGTCCAGGCGGTGGAACCAGGGGCCGATAGCCTCCCAGTTTTCGCCCAGCTTGACCCCGGCGTAGACCAGCACTATGCTCCAGGGAAGGGAGCCGAGAAAGGTATAGATGACGAAACGGGTAAAGTTCATCCCGGCCACCCCGGCCGGCAGGGAAATGAAGGTACGGACGACGGGCATCAGGCGCGTAAAGAAGACGGTGGCCTCCCCGTATCGGGCAAACCAGCGCTCCGCAATCCCCAGGTGGTGGTAAGAGAAACCGATGTAGCGGCCGTAGCGCAGGAGCAACGGTCTGCCGCCCCAAAGGCCCAGCAGATAGGAAACGATGGAACCGGCGGTGCCCCCGATGGTTCCGGCCATCACTGTCCAGAAGAAATCCAGCTTCCCCTTGCTCACCAGGAAGCCTCCGTAGGGCAGGATGACCTCGCTGGGCAGGGGGATATTGGCACTTTCGACGGCCATCCCCAATCCGATGCCCCAGTAGCCAAGAGCTTCGATAAAGCGGGTGACGGCCAACAGCGCCTCGTGTAACATCTGAAGCATTACGGAAAAAACCTCCCTGTTTATCTCTCCTTATTCTAAGGGCGGGAGGCCTGTCCGGACAATGGAAAACCCCGGTGGACATCCCCGGGGTGGCTGTTTTACAGTTTCAGGCTCGCCAGGATACGGTCCACCAGCGGTTCGATAATCCTGGTCCCCCCGTCCTTTCCCCTGTCTCCGGCTTCCCTGAGGGATGGCGACAGGAATCCGGCCAGGGACCGGAAATGCCGCGAAACGGTCGAGGGCGCGGCGCCGTAGCGATGTGCCAGCCGGCTTTGACTGACCGCCCGCGCCCTTTTAAGGCGCGTCGCCCCGTAAATCACCGCCGCTACCCAGGCTCCCGGGTTTTTCACACCGGGGCGGACCTGCACGCAGTAGTCATACCACAGGCGCAGGGTAGACTGCACTATTTCCCGGCCGAAGCCGAGGTCCTTCAGACCCCGGGCCACCTGTTCAGCAATCGTGGCGTATTCGCGCGCCGGCCAGACCGTACCCGCGACCCTGGTGCCCGTCGGCGGGGTAGCCGGCCGGGACTCCCGCTCAACATCCCGGAGTAGCCCCAGGAGTTCCTCTACCCGCCCGCGCCCCTCGTTGGCACCGCAAACCCGCCGCAGGACGTCACCCTGCAGGAGGGTGCCCCGCCGCTCCCCGGACCGTTCCCGGCGCACGGGCTTCCATTGCCGCGAGGGATCGAGCCCCAGGCCGACCCGGATCACCTGGGCGTTTAACCGGTGGCTGCGGCAGCGGAGGTACTCCTGGATGTTATCCGGTCCCCCGGCGCCGTTCCGGCGCCACCGCCGGTAGTCTTCCCTTGCCCATTCCCACAGGCGGTCCCGCTGGGCGGGCGGAACACCCACGGCGCTGGTGGAGAATTCATATTCAGCGCCGACCTTCAGGAGACGTACGTGGATCACGCTGCCGGGGACGATCGGTCCGCTCTGCAAACCCGGCTCATGGACCTTGAAACGCCGTCCCGAGAAGAGGTCCTCCACGATCAGGCCCCGCCGGGGCAAGACGGCCTTAATCTCGTAGAGTGAACCCCGCGCCTCACCCCACTGGACAAGTGTCAGGGCCTCGTTCAGCGGCAGGCAAAGGCCGTACCGCTCCCGGTACAGGTCAAGGACCGTCCGGTGATCGCGCAAGGGGTAGTCAAAAATGAACCATTCGAAACAGCGTTCCACGAGAAACTCCTCATCCAGGGCCAGAATTTCCTCGTCGACCTGGCTGAAGTAGGCTTCCTGGGCCCGGGTGGCTTCCTCGATGAACTCGGGTTTTTCGGCAAAGGCCGACAACCTGCTACGCAAGGATAGGGCCGCCCGCCGCCATCGGGCCTGGGCCAGAGGTATCACCTTATCCGCCCGGCCGCAACACTCTTCGTACGACCTGCCGCTGCCGCACGGACATGCCCGGTTGCTTACGTCGATCATCCGACCCTCCCCTTCGGATCGCCGGCGGCCATCCAGTCTTTTTGCTCCCTCTCCTTATTCGCGTTGGGGTCAACCTCTCCTGCCTCGAAAACGGCCGATCGGCCGTTCCCGCCCGGGAAATTTTCTGGGGCGTTAACCTCGGGTCTCCGAAACCGGCCAGGTACCGGGAAGGTATCCAGCCCCAGACCGGTGAAAATAATACCTCATATTATCGAAAGCGGGTGGCGCCTTGGAAAGGCTCCTTTTAATCGACGGGAACAGCCTCGTGCACCGGGCTTTTCATGCCCTGCCGCCGCTCTCGACCACCACCGGCCTGCCGACCAATGCGGTGTTGGGCTTCACCAGGATGCTCCTCAAGGTGCTGGACGCCGAGCAGCCGGCCGCGGTGATCGTGGCCTTCGATAAGGGCCGCGCCACCTTCCGGCACGACGCCTTTGACGCCTACAAAGCCCACCGCCCGGCCACACCCGAGGACCTCCGCCCGCAACTCGCCCTTGTCAAGGAAATCCTTGAATCCATGCGGATTCCCATCCGCGAACTCGAAGGCTACGAGGCCGACGACATCATCGGTACTCTCTGCCGGTTCGGCGAGGACAGGAAGATGGCGGTCACCGTCCTTACCGGAGACCAGGACGCGCTTCAACTCGTCTCCCCGCACACGGAGGTGCTGATCACCCGCAAGGGCATCAGTGAGCTGGAAAGGTACGACGAGGCCGCCGTGGTTCGCCGCTTCGGGCTCAACCCGCCCCAGCTTGTGGACATGAAGGGACTCGCCGGAGACCCCTCGGACAATATCCCGGGTATCCCCGGCATCGGGATGAAGACGGCGGCCAAGCTCGTGCAAACCTACGGCCGGCTGGACGAAATCCTGACCAGGACCGACGAATTGCCCCTCCGCCTGCGGCGCCAACTGGAAACATACGCCGACCAGGCCCGCCTTTCCCGGGATCTGGCCGCCATCGACCGCCAGGTGCCCGGCATCACGGCGGAAGACATCGAGCCCTGGCCCGGTCCCGACTATGACCGCCTGCTGCGGGTCTTCACCAAGCTGGAGTTCAAGAGCCTGTCCCGGGAGATCGTCGACCGCATGGTGCGGCCGGAAAGCGAGCAGGCGGTTACAGTCTACGCCCCGCCGTACGAGAGGGCCGAAACGGCCGAACAGATCCGCGATGTGCTGGCCGTCGCGCGGTCGGCGGGCGAGGTCTGCCTCGCCTTCGGCGGCAGCCGTGCCTCCGGCCTGTCCGCCCTCGGCCTGGCCGCCGGCGACGCCCTTTTATATATGCCCCTGCCCCCCGACGGGAGCGACGGCCTCGAGGTCCTCGCCGACTTCCTGGCCGACGAGACCCAGTCCAAGCTGACTTATGACGCCAAAGAAGCCTACTGGCTGTGTCACATCCGCCGCCTTTCCCTGGCCGGCTTGGCCTTCGACACCACCGTGGCCGCCTACCTTTTGAATCCGGCCGCCGGTACGCTGAAGATCGAGGACCTGGCCCTTGAATACCTGCAGCTCGTCCTCCCCCCGGGCGGCGAAGAGGCCCTTCCCGCCCGCGCCGCCTGCCTGCGGCGGCTGGTTCCGGCGTTGCAGGCGCGGCTGCGCGCCCAGGAGCAGGAGGACCTCTTTTCCCGCGTCGAGCTGCCCCTCACCGGCGTTCTGGCCCGCATGGAAATGGCCGGCGTCCGGGTCGACCGGGCGCAGCTGACCCGGATGTCGGAGGAGTTCGGAGAACGCATCCGCGCCCTGGAGGAAGAGATCTACACCCTCGCGGGCGAAAGGTTTAACGTGAGTTCCCCGAAGCAATTGGGAGAGATCCTGTTCGGGAAGCTTGGGTTGCCGAAAGGCAAGAAGACCAAGACCGGATACAGCACCGACGCCAGGGTTCTGGAGGAACTGGCGGGCGAGCACGAGATCGCCGCCCTGGTCCTTGAGCACCGCCAGCTGGTAAAGCTCAAAGGGACCTACACCGACGGCCTGGCCGCCCTGATCGACCCTGTAACCGGCACGCTGCACACCACCCTGCACCAGACGGTGACGGCCACTGGACGGCTTTCCTCGGCGGAGCCGAACCTTCAGAACATCCCCATCCGGATGGAGATCGGGCGGCGCATCCGTCGCGTCTTCATCCCCGGCGATACGGCGAACGTCCTGCTGACGGCGGATTATTCGCAGATCGAGTTGCGCATCCTGGCCCACCTTTCGGGAGACACGGCCCTGATCGAGGCCTTCAATCTGGGCCAGGACATCCACGCCCGGACGGCGGCCGAGGTCTTCGGGCTCCCGCTGGACAAGGTCACCCCCGAACTCCGCCGGCGGGCGAAGGCTGTGAACTTCGGAATCGTCTATGGCATAAGCGACTTCGGCCTGGCGCGGGACCTGCGCATTCCCCGGGCGGAGGCCGCCCGCTACATTGAGAACTACTTCACCCGCCTCCCGGGGGTAAAGGCCTTTATCGAGCGCACCGTCCGCGAGGCCCGGGACCGGGGATACGTGACCACGATCCTTAACCGCCGCCGCTACCTGCCGGACCTCTTCAGCCCGAACCGCGCAGTACGCAACTTCGGCGAGCGGGCGGCCATGAACAGCCCGATCCAGGGCAGCGCGGCCGACATCATCAAGCTGGCGATGGTCAACATCGACCGCCGGCTGGCCGCCGGCGGCTTTAAGACCCGGATGATCCTTCAGGTGCACGACGAACTCATTTTCGACGTCCCCTCCGATGAACTCTGTGAGGTTGCCCCCCTTGTCAAGAAGGAGATGGAACAGGTGGTCCGCCTGGACGTGCCCCTGGTGGTCGACCTCAAGGTGGGCAACAACTGGTACGAGGTCCGTCCCCTGGAGGAGGTGACCAAGTGCCTGAGCTACCCGAAGTAGAGACTATCGTCCGGGGCCTGGGCCGGCATCTTCCGGGCCGCTCCATCCGCAACGTGCACCTTTTTCGGGAGAGCGTCATCGCCCGTCCGGACCCGCGCCGGTTTGCGGCTCTCCTCGCCGGGCGGCGGATAGAACAAGTCACCCGCCGGGGCAAGTACATCCTGATGAGACTCTCAGGGGGATTGGTCCTGGCCGCTCACCTGCGCATGACCGGCCAGCTGGTATACCAGGATGAATCGTCCGCCCTCCCCAGGCACACGCATGCCGTCCTGGAACTCGACCGGGGCATCCTGCGATTCACCGACCCCCGCCGTTTCGGGCGCCTGTGGCTGGTCCCCGAAGACGAACTGGACAAGGTTTCGGGCCTGGCCGGGCTGGGCATGGAACCCCTGGACGGGGCCTTTGCGGAACCGGCCTTCCGCGACCGTCTGCGCGGGCGGCGCCGCGGGATCAAGTCCCTGCTGCTCGACCAGCGCTTTATCGCCGGCCTGGGGAACATCTACACCGACGAGGCGCTGTACCGCGCCTGCATCCACCCCGCCCGCGCCGCCGGCGACCTGTCGGCCCGGGAAACGCGGGCTCTGTACCGGGCCATTAAAGACGTCCTGGCCGAGGGCATCAACCACGGCGGGACAAGCGTACGGGACTACGTCGACGCCTCCGGCGCAGAGGGCCGCTTCCAGGCAAGGCTCCTCGTGTACGGGCGCAAGGACCGGCCCTGCCCCCGTTGCGGCCGGCCGATCGCCCGGACCGTCTGCGCCGGGCGGGGCACCTACTATTGCCCGCGCTGCCAGGAGGAAGAGAAGGAGAGGTAAGGCACCAAAAAACATCCCCTCCCATACCTTGGGATTAGACGATGGTGGGAGGGGACGTCCTTGGAACTGGCAGCCTTGCTTCTCTTCGGCCTGGCTCTCAGCTTGGACGGGCTGGGCGCCGGACTCGCTTACGGGATACGGCGGATCCGCATGCCTGTCTCGTCGCTGCTGATTATCAGCCTGGTTTCCGGCGGAGCCGTCAGCGTCTCGCTCTTCTGCGGTCACCTGGCCGCCGCGGTCCTGAACCCGCAGTTTGCGCAGCAGGCCGGCGGCTGGCTCCTGGTAGGGCTCGGCCTGTGGATCCTGACCCAGGCGTTGCGCACGGCGACTCGACGCATCCTGCGCATCCGCGTGCCCCCGCTGGGTCTGGTCATCCAGGTCCTGTTCGAACCCCTGCAGGCGGACCTGGACGCCTCGGGCTGCATCTCGGCCCGCGAGGCGATGCTCCTGGGCACGGCGCTGGCCATGGACGCCTTCGGCGCGGGGTTCGCCATCGCTCTTTCGGGCCTGCACACGGCGCTGGTGCCGCTGTTCGTGGTGGCCGGCCTCTTCCTGATGGTATCCCTGGGCCTGGTTCTCGGGCAGCGGGTGGTGAAAAGCACCGGCCACAAGGTGAACCTGCTCCCGGGATGCCTGTTGATCGTGATCGGGATGTTCCGGATATTGAAAGGGGCCTCGCAATGAAGCTCATCGGCCTTACCGGTGACGCCGGCAGTGGAAAATCGACGGTGGCGCGGCTGCTCGCCGAACTCGGGGCGGCGGTGATCGACGCCGACCGTCTGGCCCGCGCCGTCGTCGCCCCGGGATCGCCCGGTCTGGCGGCCGTCGCGGCCCGCTTCGGCCCGTCCTACCTCACGCCCGGCGGCGAACTTGACCGTGCACAGCTGGGCGACCTGGTCTTCAACGACCCGGAGGCGCACCGCGTTCTGGACGAGATCCTTCTCCCTCCGATCACCCGCGCCATAGAGGATGAAATCGCGCGCCTGGAAAGGGAAGGCACGGACGTCGCTGTCCTTGACGCCCCGCGCCTGCTGGAGGCCCGGCTTGACCGCCTGGTGGACGAGGTCTGGGTCGTTACCGCCGATGAGCCCGTCAAGGTGGCACGCCTGGCCGCCCGCGGCGTCCCCGCCGACCGGGCGCGCCGCATCCTGGCGAACCAGATACCACAGGCGGAGAAGGTTCGCCATGCCCACCGCGTAATTGACAACAACGGTTCCTTGACAGACCTCCGGGCCCAGGTTATAAAGGCATGGACAGCCTTCCACCCGGGGTGATGTGCATTTGCCGAGACTCTGGCTGATCCTGCTGGTCGCTATCCTGGCCCTGGTTCTGAATGTCGAGCGGATCGGCCGCCACTTCTACCCTTTCCCCTACCAGGAAATCGTCTTCCGGTACGCTTTCCAGGAGGACCTGGACCCCTTCCTCCTCGCCGCCGTTATTAAAACCGAGTCAAACTTCCGGGCCACGGCCCGCTCGCGCAAGGGAGCGCTCGGGCTGATGCAGGTGATGCCCGAGACCGGGCGCTGGGTGGCCGAGGAGACGGGGGAGCCGCCCCTTCTGCCCGATGACCTGTCGGACCCGGAGACCAATATCCGCCTCGGAACGCGGTACCTGGGCTACCTGCACACCCAGTTCGGGGACGACCCCGTTCTGGCCCTGGCCGCCTACAACGCCGGGCGGAGCAACGTGATCCGGTGGCTGGAACAGGCGCGCTGGACCGGCGAGCTGGCCACGCTGGACCAGATCCCCTTTCCCGAGACACGCCGGTACGTGCGTAAGGTGCTCTTCACGCAGCGGGTCTACCGGTTTCTGTACCGGGATATCTTGCATGACTCATAGACTACGAGCAGGCGCAAAAAGGCGCCATAGGACGGGGCGAAGCGTATACGGTAGCACATAAGCACCCGCCCGGTGGCGCCTGGCAAAGCAAGGCGAAGTCTGTCAGCGGTCTCCGACACGCCGGCGGCGGCGCTCCCCCCTGTCCAGCACCGCCTTCCGCAGCCGGATGGACCGCGGGGTCAGCTCCACCAACTCGTCCTCGGCGATGAAGGCCAGGGCCTCCTCCAGCCGCAGGCGTCGTGGCGGATCTATTTTCACCGCGATATCGGCCGTGGACGAACGGACGTTCGAGACGTGTTTCTTCTTGCAGATATTCACTTCCAGGTCCTGGGGGCGGCTGTTCTCCCCGACGACCATCCCGGCGTAAACCGGCGTGCCGGGCTCGATGAACAGCCGGGCGCGCTCCTGCGTGTTGGCGATGGCGTAGGCCGTCGCTTCCCCGTCCTCCATCGCCACCACGGACCCCGTACCCCGCCCGGGGATCTCCCCGCGGGAGGGGCCGTAGCCCTCGAAGTTCTGGTGCAGCACCCCGTAGCCCCTGGTCAGAGTAACGAACTCGCCGGCGAAACCGATCAGACCCCGGGCGGGCACCACATAGACCAGCCGCACGGTCTCCATGCCCCGGCGCATTTCGACCAGGTCGCCCTTCCGCGCCCCGAGGGTCTCCATGACCGCCCCTACGTATTCGTTGGGCACGTCGCATGTGACGCGCTCCAAGGGTTCCTGGCGCACACCGTCGACCGTGCGCCACACCACCTGGGGCTTGGAAACGGAAAACTCGTACCCCTCTCGGCGCATGGTCTCCATGAGGATGCCCAGGTGGAGTTCCCCCCGCCCGCTGACCTCGAAGGCGTCAGGGCTAGCCGTCCGCCCCACGCGCAGGGCGACGTTGGTCAAGGCTTCCTTCTGTAGGCGCTCCCCCAGTTGGCGGGCGGTGACCATCCGCCCCTCCCGGCCGGCGAAGGGGCCGTCGTTGACCCGGAAGATGACCGTCAGGGTGGGCTCGTCCACCTCCAGGGGCGGCAGCGGCTCCGGGTGGTCCGGCGCGCACAGTGTATCGCCGACGTTGACGTCCTCCAGGCCCGCCAGGGCGACGATTTCGCCGGCCCCGGCATCCCCCGCGGGCACGCGGCGCAGGCGGTCAAAGGTGAACAGGCCGCTGACCTCGAACGGCACCTGCCACGGCTGTCCGCCACGGCAGCGCATAAGGGGATCGCGCAACCGGACGCGCCCCCGCTGTACGCGCCCGATCACCAGGCGCCCGATGTAGTCGTCGTAATCCAGGTTGGTCACGAGAAGCTGGAAGGGTGCCTCCGGGTCACCGCCGGGAGCCGGGACGTGCTCCAGGATACAGTCCAGCAGGCCGAGCACGCTCCCCGGCTCCTGCCCGCCCATCTGACGCCGTGCCTGCTCCAGGTCAGGCGCGGCGATCCCCAGGCGCGCCGAGGCGTAGAAAACGGGGAAGTCCAGCTGCCGTTCGTCCGCCCCGAGGTCGATAAAGAGGTCCAGCACCTCGTCCAGGACCTCCTCGACCCGCGCGTCGGGGCGGTCGATCTTGTTAACGACGACAATGGGCACCACCCCGGCGGCCAGGGCCTTGTCAAGGACGTAGCGGGTCTGCGGCAGGGGGCCTTCGGCCGCGTCGACGATCAGGAGTGCCCCGTCGACCATGTTCATTATCCGCTCCACTTCCCCGCCGAAATCGGCGTGGCCGGGGGTGTCGACGATATTTATCTTCGCCCCGCGGTGAAACACGCCGGTCTGCTTGGCCAGAATGGTGATGCCCCGCTCCCTCTCCAGGTCGTTGGAATCAAGGATGCGTTCCCCCACATCCTGCCCGGGACGGAAAACGCCTGTCTGCTTGAGAACGGCGTCGACCAGCGTGGTCTTTCCGTGATCGACATGCGCGATAATCGCGACGTTCCTTATTTCCATACGGGGCCGCCTCCGTCAAAAAGAGAATCAACGATGGCCCGTTGCCGGGCGCCGTTTATTACCGTAAACGCGGACACGGCGGTTGTCAAGCCCCGGCCGGCCATGCCCCCGGACACGAAAAGAGCGCCCCGGCGGGCGCTCCCTGGAACCCTTATTAGGCTTTGAGCTACTGCTTTTGTTGGGCCTGCTGCATCACCTTGTACTGTGGCTCCTGCTGCTCAATGTAATTTACCCGGCCGCGGAAGCCGTTGGCGATGTTCTCCAGCTGCTCGGCGTAACTGGCGAACATCTGCTTGGCGGTCTTGTCCTCGGTCTCCAGGGCGAAGCCCTTCATGTCTCCGGCCAGGGTCTGCAGGCTGGCCAGGGCCTGGTGCATTTTCGTTCCTACGGTCATGGCGCCGATTCTCCTCCTTGGATCAAAGATTTTTGCCTTTTAAGGCATCCCACATTTATCTTTGTCCAAAGGAAGATAATTATGCGGTTACATCTCTCCCAGGACGGACGCGCAGCGCGGGCAAACCTCCGGCGCCCTGGTACCCACCTCCGGGCTGTAGACCCAACAGCGGGCGCACTTCTCACCTTCCGCCCGGCGCACGGCGACCTGCAGCCCATCCATCCCGGCCGCCGGCAGGGAACCGGCCGGGGCCTCGTTCAGGGGCCGCACCTCAACATCCGAGACGACGAGGATCGTCCGCAGAATTTCACGCGCTTCCCGCAACCGGTCGGACATCTCATCCCCGGCATAGAAAACGACCTCGGCCTCCAGGGCGTCGCCGATGACCTTCTCTTGCCGCGCTTTCTCCAGGGCGCGCAGCGCCTCTTCCCGTACGGCCATGAGCTTCTCCCAGCGGGACTCCAGTTCCCCGTCGAGGAAGTTGGGGTCCGCCTCCGGCATGGACAGGAGTTGCACGCTGACCGGCTTTTCACCCTTCCCGTCGACCGGGAAGTAGCGCCAGATCTCTTCGGTCGTAAACGCCAGGACCGGCACCAGCATGCGCAGGAGCGCGTCCGTGATGTGGTACAGGACGGTCTGGGCGGCCCGGCGTTCACGGGAGTCTGCGGCCTCGCAGTAGAGGCGGTCCTTCAGAACGTTAAGGTAAAAAGCGCTTAAATCGGTCACCACATAGCTGTAGATCGCGTGGTAGACCACGTGGAAATCATATCCCCGGTAGGCGGTCATGACCTTCTCGATCAGCCGGTGGAGCCTGAGCAGGGCATACCGGTCGATCTCCGGCATAGCCTCGTACGGGACCCGGTCCCGCCCCGGATTGAAGTCGGCCAGGTTACCGAGTAAGAACCGGAAGGTGTTGCGAATCTTCCGGTAGGCCTCGGCCATCTGCTTCAGGATGTTCGGTGAGGCGGCGACCTCGTTCCGGTAGTCCGAGGAGCAGACCCAGAGGCGCAGGATATCGGCGCCGTACTGCTTCATTACCTCGGTGGGATCAACCACGTTCCCCAGCGACTTGGACATCTTCCGCCCCTGCTCGTCGACCACAAAGCCGCAGGTCATGACGGCGCGGTAGGGCGGCTGGCCGGTCACCGCCACCGAGGTCGTGAGCGAGGAGTTGAACCAGCCGCGGTGCTGGTCCGAGCCCTCCAGGTAAAGGTCGGCCGGCCAGCGCAGGTCGGGCCAGTAAACCGGCTGGGTCAGAACCGCCCAGTGGCTTGAGCCGGAGTCGAACCAGACGTCCATCGTGTCGTTTTCCTTGGTAAAACGCGCGGCTCCGCAGCGCGGGCAGCGCAGGCCGGGCGGGACCAGTTCGTCGGCCTCCCGGGCGAACCAGACGTCAGAGCCGTAGTTGGCGAAAAGCTGCTTTATATGATTGATCGTCTCATCGGTAATGATCGCCTCGTTGCAGGAGGCGCAGTAAAAGATGGGCAGCGGCACGCCCCACAGGCGCTGGCGCGAGATACACCAGTCCCCGCGGTTGGCCACCATACCCTGGATGCGTTCCTTGCCCCAGGACGGGATCCACTTCACGCGCTCGATGACCTCCAGCAGTTTGTCGCGGATGTCGTCGATGGAGGCGAACCACTGCTCGGTCGCCCGGAAAAAGACCGGGTTCTTGCACCGCCAGCAGTGCGGGTACTGGTGGTGGATGCGGGACTGGTGCACGAGCGCCCCGACCCTCTGCAATTCATCGATCACCGCCTGGTTGGCGTCCAGATAGAACCGGCCGGCGAAGATTCCGCCTTCCTCGGTGAAGCGGCCGCGGCCGTCGATCGGGGAGAGCACCGGCAGCCCGTAACGCCGCCCGGTGATAAAGTCCTCTTCACCGTGTCCCGGGGCCGTATGGACGCAACCGGTGCCCTGGTCCAGGGTCACATAGTCGCCCAGGACGACGACCGAAGACCGGTCGACGAAGGGGTGGCGGCAAACCACGCCCTCCAGGGACGATCCGGGGAAGGTCTTCTCGACCGCCGTTTCCCGGCCGAGGGCCCGGTCGAACTCCTGCTTCAGGTCGCTGGCGACCACGTAGAGCGCGCCGTCCTCCTCGTCCCGCACCAGGGCATAGGTGAAGCCGGGGTGCAGGCAGACGGCGACGTTGGCCGGAATGGTCCAGGGCGTGGTCGTCCAGATCACGACGAAGGCCCGTTCCTCCGGCAGCAAGCCCTTCCCGTCAACAACCGGGAAGCGGACGTAGATGGAGGGCGACTCCTTCTCGGCGTATTCCACCTCGGCTTCAGCC